>NZ_JAKKRN010000014.1:0-128736 GCF_025654245.1 Shewanella sp. SM29 | reverse complement strand
CTCTATGCTGGCTGAAATCGTGTTGTGGTGTATTGGGTTAGCGGCACAACACCTTGGATGGCAAAGATATTTTCAAGCCAATACAGTGAGAAAGCAGGCTGTGCTATCAATTGTTAGACTTGGAAAGGAAGTACGCAAAAGAGACAAATATCCGGTAAAGGAGACAATTTTTCGCTGGGCATTAATCGAATATATAAACTTAGTTCATGACGCTGGAAAACCTCAATTATGAGGGGATCCCCCAGCGCCGCGCTAAGCGGACAAAAATTGTTGAGGCATGAAACATAACAAACTGTTTTTTGTTACGTTTAATCGCCTTATTATAAAGCTTTATTAATTTTATCTATGATTTTAGTTGGGTACTCTACTGAGGCGAAATCAAAATTATAGAAAACTAAGGTATCTTTAATAGACAGCGCAACTAGATTAATAGCTTGATCAAAATATTGTAAAGATTTCTCATCATTGAATGCAGATCCAAGTAAAACTTGCTCTCCGACAGAATTTTCAACCAAAGCACCGACGTTTCCATGAGAGTACATAGAAAGAACTGAATAATACCCATTGTATAACTCAACCAATTCCGATTTATTAAAGCGTTCCCAAACAGATAGTTTTTTTCCCACGTTTTTTGTGCTCTTCCGCAGTATCACTCTTTACATGTTTATGGAGTTCGTAAAGTCGCCAGTATTGTGCCTTAGTCATAGCGTCTGGGTGATTAGTATCTTTTATACAACATTGAAGGTCTGCATACGACTCTAAAGCTGAACGAAGGACAATAGGAACCGATGTCATTCTATGATTGTTTAAAAGTATTACTGCATCTAAGCATAATTCAGTAACTCTTATGCTCAAAGCGAGAATGTATTTCTCTTGCAAGTTACTATGACTTAGAGATTTGAATTTTTCATCTCGAAACTTTAGTAAGCCGATCCAATCATCTACCGTACCAGAACTCATAGCTACCTTGCTTTATAACGTCTTAGTATTTATACACTGCGCTGTTTGCAGGGCATAAATCGCTTGTTGGACTTGGCCGATGCCACATCCGTGTCAATTGGTATAAATGATGCTATAGGAATTTGCTTTTTTGCGGTAGCGGTTTTTTATACAGTTTGATTGGTAATCACTTGATATCGTTTTAGCTTTCTCATTTTTCGCGCTTATTTTTTGCTGATGAATCGCTATCTAACGACTCGAAACTCCAAGGAATATACCTCCCCTCGGAGTTGCCGCAGGGCGAATAGACAAATTGCGTGAGTTCGGTCATGGATGACCGACTAGCTTTCGCAGGTGCAGGGACGCATCCTTCGGAAGCGATAGCAAATTTGTCAATGAGCACAAGGGGCTTTCAACTCCGTTGGGGGCGTCTTGGAGCATCCAAGGAGGATAGGACGAGCAGTCCTCCTTGGTCGGGTGTGGGGTGAAGCCCCACGACTTTGATTTTGATTAAAGCATTCAAACTACGAAACACACTTTGGGGCATTAGCTTTTCAGCTAATCGAACAACGATAGGGTTAATGAGGATTGTCATTGTTGCACCTGTAACCTTCTAAAACAGGGATATTTTATTAGAGCCCTCAGGGAGGCTTCTTGTTAAATAAAGAGGTGACGAGTCACTGGGGAAACAATGACAATTGATGCGTCACAACTGACAACAACTTTATTTTGCTTTTGGGCAAAAAGAAAAGCCCGCGGCTGCGAGCTTGGCGTCACTTAAAATCAACGGAATAAAAAGACTGGCTTAACGATAAGTCAGCGTCGTAGTATCCGTTAACTTGTCGTTATCTTTAACGGTCAGTTCAACTGTGTGTTGTCCACGGCGGGCAAGGCGTAATACCACTTGACCGTTAGCGCGAGTGCCATTGTCGAACGTCCATTTATGTTGCTTGATTACGCCATCGGTATCAAAGCTAGTCGAAATAAACATATCGACAACACCGAGATTGATACGCTGAATTTGCGCAACGGGTGGTTGTTTCACGTTATCAGCAACCACTGTCACCATTTGCGACGTGCTATGGGTTAGGCCGTCGTTATCAGTCACAGTTAGCGTGACCAGATACTCACCGCTTTGGCTGTAACTGTGAGTCACTACCTCACCCATTGCGACGGTATTATCACCAAAGCTCCACTCAGCTGACACGATTTGTCCGTCGCTGTCGGTTGAAGTGGATGTCAGTTGTACCGCAGCGCCATTCACCACTTGAGTGAAACTGGCCACTGGCGCGGCTTTTTCCGCTTCGAGCAAGAGCGAAATCACCACAGGATCGTGATCCGATGAGCGATAAGCATCACTTGCGAATAAGTCTTGGATTTGAGCAGGCGTCTTAAACTCTTCGTTGTAATCCAATACACGTGGTTCGTCGGTATTGATATGCCACTGCGTCACATCCACCACTTTATCCAGCAGGGCTGCGTTCGCTAAAGCATGGTCCAACTGACCCGATTCAGCCGAGAATACATAGGAATAAGGGTTCGGTTTTTCAAGTTTGGCAAACAGCTCACTAAAGCCTGCATTACCTAAGGCCGTTAATGGATCTTCCTTCGCATAGGCGTTCAAATCACCAATCAGCAGCACGCCTTGATCTGGATATTGCTCGCTAATCCATTGACCTGCAGCCGTCGCCGCACGGGTACGAGTGATATTACAGTTGCCTTGACCGTCGTTAAGATCAGGTTCGCCCGCACATTCACTGCCCTTAGATTTAAGGTGATTAACCGCAACAACCACGCCTTCTTCACTGCCGTTCACGCTAAAGGCTTGCGTCAGCATTGGACGGTTTTTGCTATCGTCAAACAGGGGCTGTTGATCGCTATCTAATGGCGAATTTGCACTAGATAGAATACGTGCAGCGCCCTGCGGCGTGACTTTATCACTACGATAAATCAAGCCGACTGTGATGGCATCGGTGCCAATCGCATTCATGCCTGTTGGCGCGATATAAGCGTAACGCGCTTCACCCACAGCAGCATTCAAACCTGCGACTAAATCAGCAATGGCTGAATTGGCGCCAAAGCCATCGTTCTCGATTTCCATCAAACCGAATACGTCGGCACTAATGCCCACCATGGCGCTGACAATCTTCGCCTTTTGACGCTCAAACTCGCTTAAGGTATTGGCACCACGCGCGGTTGGGAAACCTGCACCTTGGCCATCACCATTGAAGTAGTTAAGCACGTTAAAGCTAGCGACTTTTAGATTACCACCCTCAACCAATGTGGGCGCAACTGGGCGTGGGTTTTCCGCCACAAAGTTCACCGTTTCGATTGGCATAATGCGATACAGATTAAAGCCATAGTGCATTACACCCGTAAGCGATGTGGCTTTATCGCCTACACGCACTGTGTTTGATGCGCTCAAACCAGGAGCGGGGAATTGCACAGGATCAGGATTCTGCGCCGTTAAACCGTCATCCAGTAAAATACTGTCACGTTGGTTGGCTGCACTCACCGCTAGCGCATCCGCGCCCGGTGCAGCCACCTGCGTACCAATAAAGTGGCGCTGACTGCCTAATGAAATCTCGCCATAACGACCGAGGTTATAGACTTCATTCACCACTAAATCTTGGCTAAAACGAACACGCATGCCCTCAAAGGGCTCAAAATCATCACTGCTGTTAACAGGTAAGGTCACTAGCGCGGCCTTTGGTAACGTTTGTCCTGTAGCACACAACTTGTGTTCTGATAAAGTCGTTAGTTCAGTTAAGCCTTGATATTCAGTGACTTTGGCTTTTAAACGAATACGATCGCCCGCCACATAAGCTGTGGGCGCAGTGCCGGTATATACAAACACACCTTCCGAGGTTTGCGGATTGCTATCGGCTTCGTTATCAGCCATTTGCACGAAAATGCCCTTAAGACCGGCTTCTTGATTACTGACGACAACCGCCTCAACCACTAAAGTTTGTCCATTGAGAGGGCTGGAAGCACCCGCGCCTTGGAGCGCATGAATTGCTGTGGCCTCTTCGCCGCACACTAAAGAGCTTGGTGGAGGGTCGACGGGATCGGTTGGCGTACCCGCACTGAACTTACCAAGATCAGAAACATCGTCCTTCGCAAAACCTAGCCAAGTGCTAAAGCTTACTGCATCAGTACTGATAGGATCGGCAATCAGCAGATCAGGATTACGGCGCAGGGTATTATCTTGAGTGGAGAGATCACCACTGCCCCACTCGGCACCGGGATCAACACCGACTTGGCCTAAACTATCAATGACTTGATTTTGATAGGTCAGTTCAATCGCATCGTCGCCGTTAAAGAAGCTGGCGCTACTCTGTTGATTTGTGACCGCAAGGATATCGGCAGAAGAGTCATTATCGGCAACCACATAAGTCGCCCCCGCCGCTAATGAGCCAGTGAGCGCAATGGTCGTGCCGACATTTGTGCTGCCATTAAAATAGAAGCGCAATTGGTATTGGCTTAAATCAATAGCGCCCGCGGTTGGGTTATACAGTTCGATAGCTTTATTATTGCTGCTGCCTTCGACGTATTCAGAAATGATCACATTATCCGCGCCATGGGCAAGCCCACAAACGCTGCTGATGGCTAACGCCAGCACAGTTTTAGTGTTAAACATTGAGACCCCTAAATGTATTGTTTTAATATTTGGTATTTAATTGATGCGCTTAGATGCTTCAAGGTGATATCACCTCGAAGACTGACAATACTATAGGCGGTCAAGGTTACAAATTGGTTGCATCAAAGTTGCAACTTAAGGTGGATATTATTCGTGCGATTTAGCGATCAGAACTAGGAAGAAAGCAGTACGGGAGATGCTGGCCGCACTACACAGTGCGGCCAGAGATAAATCGAGGTTAATCAAGTAAGCAGAACAAATGGATGGCAATCCTGACAATCATGACACAGGGTTATAAGGGCTGAAGCTTTTCATCGAGTAAACTGACGAGCAGTAACTCACCTTGCAAATTCACTCTAAACTCACCGTATTTTGCTGCACTAAAATGATCGGCTTGTCCTTCTTCAAAGAAAAAGCTGTTCGATGCGAGCTTAATTTGATTACCACGGACACGAAACTGCACTCGTAGTTGATCTTTACCGAGTGCTTGGTCGGTATAAAAGTCCACAAAACGCGCCACTTTTTGCCCATCAACAGCCAGTAATAACTGCCCCTGCATTTGTTGCGGCGCTAAGGCGCTACGCACATCGCGCGTAATGGCATATTCAAGCGCCATGTAATCACCCTGCATTAATGAGCGCGGATCGACCGGTGCTAATGCAAAACGCACCACTTGGCCGTGATTAAGCAGTTGTTCAAATTTGAAAATGCGCCAATTCACGCCAGCGAGAATCGCCACTGTTGTGAACAGTACGAGCCCAATCGCCCATTTATGTGAAGCCGACAGTTTTCCCATCACATTTCCCATCACACAGTCTCCTTGGCATTTTCATCGGCAGGAAATAACCGCCACATCACTAACCTTGCCACCAACAGCAAGGCGCCTAAGCCCATCAAATAACCAGATTTAAGTAACAGAGTCGTCTCTAGGGAATAATAATACCCGCTGACAAATAACAGCGCCGACACCATTCCCATACCTTTCAACCAAGACTCGTTGCAATAATGACCAAGCAAGATCAATAGAATAGCCGTTGATAAACCCTGCATAGGTAAGGATAAACCGCTAACGATGACTAAACCGATAACACACCCTAGCGCCGCTGGTGAGCTTAGTGATTGCTGGCGCTCGCGCAAGATTGTCACCAATAAAAATCCGTAAATAGCGAAAATAATCAACAGATGAGTCAGTGTCAGCCACAGGCTTTGCTGCCAAGGGCTAAATAAGGCTTCAAAAATACTGTCCATACTAAAAGCGTGCATCAACTGCAACGAAAGCAAGGCGAGTGCGAAGCCATAGATGAGCATCCGAGCCCTACGATAATGACGCCCGAACTGATTGATATTTAATAACACTAGACTAATGACTACGGCAAAAAGGCTTGGGCTAAAATTGAGCAGTTCAAATTTTGCCATCAGGCCAATCACGCACCAACTAAAGCAAAAAGCGAATACAAACTGGGCTAGCCCATGGGCAATCAAGCCCCACAGTAATAATGTAATACCCGCCATACAGAGATACCATGTGAGGCTAAAATCATTGTTAATTAAATCAAATAATCCCCATGCCACACTGATCAAACCACTCAAACAGGCGGCAAAAGCAAATTGTTCAATAAAAATCTGTTGCCGCGGTAAAAAATACAGCCCAATCCCCAAGGCTAAATAGGTTAAGCCAATAAATAAAATGACATCTTCTTCAACATGCTCAAAAATGGCACCAAACACTGCCATCATGAAGCTCAATAAAAACAACGCCGCTATCCAAGCAGCAAACGCCTGCATAGTGGCAATATACCAAGGGATATCATGGTCTTCTGGCATTTGAGCTGCACTAACATTGCCTTCGGCATACAAAGCTTGCCAGTGTTTGATTAGACTTAATTCACTCGAAGCGTCGATTGACGTAACACTATCAGTGCAGGGTCGAGTGATCATTTCGCTATCCTGTAAACCATTATTGTTGCTCATGAACATCTCCCACGCCCACGCTCCCTTGGGTGGCGATTCCTACAAACTGAGGTTTAAGTTTCCGGCTTAGCTCCCTCAACCAAATACTCAAACCTGTGCTTGCCAAAATGATATAAAGCCCAATAAACAAAAATCCACCTATGGGGTCATTATCCTCAAACATCAGCTTTATCAGTAACGCGGCGCCCACGGCAATCAGGCTAAAACCGCCCAAGGCCAAGGGATATATGCGTGGTAATCTATAACGAAAAATAACGAATCCGAATATCAGATGGGCAAAATAACCACAGAAGATCCCAGTGCTGAAGCTGTCACGTTCAAGGAAATCGTCGAAAATAAGCCAAGTGATTAACCAAGTAAAACAACCCATAGCAAACAATGAACAGGCATATTCAAGGATTGGCGCATGCCAGCGCCCCGCGACTTTGTGGTCTAAAAGTACAAAAGCATAATAGATAACTAAATTCAAACAGATAAAGAGCAGCAATTGTCCTTGAGCGCCCCAAAATAATCCCCAGAAATGGGAAAAGGAATCCAGAAATATCCCTATGCTGAGGTTTAGCAATCCCACCAGCAACAGCCATAAACCATCAAATCCCGCCACCCAAGCAAAGGGTAAGATAACGAATGCCCATAGCGCGAATAACTGCCAAGGATCGGCGCCCGTTTGATAGGTTTGCCCAACTAACGCTAATAAGCCACCAACTAACACACTTGCGGCCAGTAGCACGCCATTGGCGGTCGTCGCACCAAAAGTGCTATCTTTACGATAAGAACTAACAGGGGAATAAATGTTGGCACGATAATAGAGCCAAGCAAATGCGCTGATAGCGAGTATTATCGCCACTTCAATCAGTCCAAATTTGGCAAATCGCCCCAAAGATTGCCAATTATAGGCAAAGAAAAAAATCACCCCACAGGCAAAACTTAACGCACCAAACCAGAGTAATAAATGAGCAATTAAGCGACGCCAACTCGACCCATCCGGCAAGACTGTCACCTGTCGATAAAGCTTATTCGCCTGCTCTTGCGTGATATGTCCCTGTTCAACCCAACCACACACTTGAGATTTTATCTTGCTCAATGTGAAATCTCCCTCATCCTGTTTGCGCTAGCTTACTATGACAGATTTAAAATTCGCACTTTATCGACAGCATTGAACAAATTAAATTGTGTATACTTGTAAAAAATCATTCATGCTAAAAATAACAAGGGGTGACTATGATATTGAGCCAGTTGTGTCGTCTACTCTTTTGTTTAGCCTTAAGCATTAGCGCATTTACCACGGCTATCGCCCAAGATAAAGTTCAGTCGCCAGCGATTCCCGAGTCAATTCCGACAATTCATGTCGGTGGTTATCAATTTGCTCCCTATGTCCATCAACAACAAGACGGCCGTTACACAGGTCTCACACTCGATATCATTAATGCATTAAATCAAGTACAACAAGAAGTGGTCTTTAAATTTGCCGTCACCAGTATTGAGCACAGATATAAAGCCTATTCCTTAGGTCGCTTCGACATGATGCTCTTTGAGAATCCCGCTTGGGGATGGCAAAAAATAGCGACTCAGTTTATTCCGCTACATATGATAGATTGTGAAGTCTTTATTGCACTTAAAACTAAAGCTCATAACCAAAGCTATTTCAAAAACTTAACCAACAAGTCAATTGCGTTCATCAAAGGATATCACTACCAGTTTGCCCACTTTGAAACCGATGCGAACACGCTGGCAAAGCAATTTCGCCCCTTGTTCGTCAGTCACAATAACGCCTCTATCGAAAGTATTCTACGTGAGCGCGCCGACCTAGCGCCCGTGACTAACTCTTACCTGCAGTATTATTTAAAGGCTCATCCAGAAGAGAGAAAATTACTTTTAATATCAGATGAATGGGACCAAAAATACGCTAATGGCATTTTACTCAACCCCAGTTCACAGCTCGATAGCAAAAGGCTCTCACACTGGATTGAACTGCTCATCAATAATGGTAAGCTCGCTGAACTCGCCGCCCAATACGGTATTCAATTAACCCCATAATTCGCTGTTTGTTTTTCAAACTCTTACGCTTCAATCGCGATGATTTACAAACTATCATGAGCAATTTACGCGGCAGACAAGAGTGGCCCTAGCATAGCCAAAATACCAATGAGCAAGAAAATCAGCGCTTGCACTATGATCATCTGGCCACTATTGGGTGGACTCAGAGTGGCAATATAAAACTGCCAAATCGCAAAGATCCCGTAGTTCATCCCGAGGAATAACAACAGGCTAAAGGCATACATCCCAGGGATCACCTTAAGTGCACAGGCTAAAAGTGCAGCCGTTGAAACCACAAAAAATACCGATTGGCAGTGAAATAAGCACAGTAGCATTTGCTTGCTTTGCTGTGACACATTCGCCTTCAAGAGCGGCGCCAATAAAACCCGCTTACCATAGATTAAATGGTAGCCACAGACTCCAGCACTCAAAACAGTCGCTGCCATTATTGTTAATACCATAGTGCTCCCATTTAGTACTCATATGTGATTATCTTTGAATATCGTAAACTGAACTAAGAATTTAAAACTGAGGAGAATTTAAACCCAAGGCTTAAATACTTGACCATGTAACTAGGACCCTAAAAACTGCGGTTGAGTTTCAGCCGAGCGAAAATAAGCAACTTGGTTCTAAGCCCCTAAACCAAACGGGGCTAAAATCTATGGGAAAACCGACTCAATATGAATGACCCCATCAGCTCCTTAGTGCTTGTGCTTTAAGCAAAAAGGAGCCATCAGGCTCCTTTTCTTCACAATCCGTAAACGATTACCCTGACTAAAACCTACGATTACATCGTCGCCATAGTCCAATAATTTAAACGCTTTTGTGGATCGGCTAACAGGTTTTTACATTCTTCTTTATATTTACCCATTAACGCACCTAAGTTACTTGACCCCCCTAAGCTTTCGATTTGACGGGCTTTAGCATCGGCAACCGCTTGAGTGACCTCAGCTTCAGAGCTGTATTTCTTAGCTAAATTCTCAGACTCAATTTTAGAACTTTTTAAACGCTCACCCACGGCCTGCATTTGCGGTGCATTCATCGCCCCAATGGCTTCTGAGCTAATTTGATAGTAAGCGGCACATTCAATGGCTTCTTTACTAAACGCTTTTTCTGCTTCATCAGCCCAAACTGCAGTACTGGCACTTAAGACTAAACCACCTAATACTAGCGTTTTTACCTGAGTTAACATGTTACTTTTCCTTTTAATCGCCATAAATAAACCTACTCAAGCCCTCGGTGGAGCTCAAGTTCGTAGATATAAAAATCTTGGTTACGCACAAAGCCTAAACCTTCATACAAGCCCTGCGCGCGCTGGTTTTTTTGCTGTGTTTCTAACATCAAATAACTCATATTATGCGCTTTGGCATAACTGGCGGCCTGTAGCACTAATGCCCGCCCAATACCGACACATCGGGCATGTTGAGTCACATACACATCATTGAGGATCAACATAGGGGCCAAACGTAACGATGAAAAACTGGGATACATTTGAACAAAACCTAATCCAAGCCCTTGATTATCTTTAGCAATAAATATCACCGATGAGCCATCTGACACTCTTGAATGAATAAACTGCTCCGCAGCCGCGAGATCATCCCTACGCCCATAAAATTGTCGGTACTCATTGAATAACACTGCAACCTCATGGACATGAGTCACATCTACTCGAGTTATGATGCTTGCCATGGGCTTTTCCTATTTATCATTAGAGTGTTAGCGGTCGTTGTCGCAATCGAAATTGCAGACTGTTTTTCACCGTTGGCCACTCGGTATCAATAATGGAATACACCACGGTATCGCGGATAGTGCCGTCCTTAAGAATCTTATGATTTCGCAATACACCATCTTGCTTAGCGCCCAGTCTTGCAATAGCTTGTCTCGAAGCTTGGTTATGCCAATGAGTACGAAACTCAACGGCAATGGCGTCTAAGGTTTCAAAAGCAAAGGTCAATAACAGCAGTTTAGCTTCAGTATTAATCCCAGTGCGCTGGGCACGTTTAGCATACCAAGTGTATCCAATCTCAAGACGGCGATTATCAGACTCCCAGTTGCAAATTCGCGTGCATCCGACGATTTCCCCTGACACTCTATCCCGCACCGCAAAGGGAAAACTCTGGCCCTGCGCTTTTTCTTCGAGCGCTTTAGCCACATAGAGCTTCATCTCAGTTGGCTCAGGAACACTGGTAAACCATAAACGCCAAAGTTGACCATCTGTGACGGCGAGACTCAATGCCGCCACATGGGACAAAGATAAGGGCTCAAGTACAATATGCTCACCACTTAAACAACCTAAGTTATCTTCACAGCCCACAGTATCGCCTCCGTTAGATGATAGAAAAGTGTGTTGTAGCGCACGTTTTTATCTAGCCTAACATTAAACGAGAATAAAAAAACACCCTATTTTCAGCATGATTGGACAAATTCATTCCATTGTTGGCGGCTTAGATTACCTAAAGCTTAAGAGTGTAAAAAAATTTGAAAAAATGAGTAGAAGGTAGTTAAAACAGGTTGGAATAAATACTGCTGCGGAAGAACACGCCGTGATGGCCAATCAATATCCGAGAAATAGCCAATGACATTGCGCAGTCGCGATAAGTGATTGGTGATTGGTGATGACTATGACCAAAAGCGACAATCGAGAGCAAAAACACCTAAACCAGTGGGCAGCATTTAGGCGTTTGTTATCTGGTGAAGTTAAAAGCTAAAGTTAAAAGCCATGCACGCTGTTACTGACCCTAAACCAGCCCGCAATACTATTACGCTGGGCCAAGGTTTTGGTCACCTCATGGGGAAAACGCTCACTGAGGAAAATCACAAAATGGCCCATTTTAGGCGCGATGCG
The DNA here is from genome assembly GCF_025654245.1 of Shewanella sp. SM29. Classification (NCBI taxonomy): domain Bacteria; kingdom Pseudomonadati; phylum Pseudomonadota; class Gammaproteobacteria; order Alteromonadales; family Shewanellaceae; genus Shewanella; species Shewanella sp. SM29. The sequence goes on along the minus strand of NZ_JAKKRN010000014.1, from coordinate 117,304 downwards.
CTCAATCTCAATATCGGCTTCATCATAGATAATCAACTCACCACAATCTGCCGCTTTCCAGTCAGGATTTAAGAAAAACACTGTGGTTAAAATACGATTTTGGCTGCCTTTTAGCGCATCAACATGTTTTTTATAAAAGGCCCCAGGCTGATATACCGCATAGTGGCTTTCATAATCGAATAAGCCCATAAACAAGCGACGATTCAAGCCATTTTTGAGTTGTGTCATCAACTCAAGATACTGGGCATCAGGCTCATTTTGCTCTTCTAGCCACTGTATTCTGTCACGACGAATGTCTGGATTTAAGTGCTGTTCAGAACCTCGACCAATAGAGGCAGCTTTTAATTCATATATTTCAGTTGATTGAATTTTTTCCAATAGTACTTGGCTAATACAGAGAGGAACTAAGTCAGATAAAAAGATATAGCCTTTGTCTACCAAGGCATCAGCGATCACGTCCAGCATTGCTTCACTTAATTGCGAAACCATTATGCTACATCCAAAAAAGGGCTACGCTTTTGCTGTACTCAAGGGCTCAAGGAGGGATTAAGTGAGCCTGATTTTCGAGGGGCGTCGATAAGAGATATGATTGCCATATCTCAACGATAAATTTTGCGAAATTCTAGAATAAAGAAGACGGAATTACAATAAAATAAAAACCTATATAAACAACACGTTAACGTTAACCAAACAGTTCAACAGGCGCATCATGATCACTAAGCTGCAAACAACGCTCAAAGTGTAATCCAAGTTTGTTCAGCAAAGCTTTTGAAGCACTATTATGGCTGCTAACAATCGCGACAATACGCTCAATACCTAAACTTTTACCTAAGTCAAAAGCGGCTTTCGCGGCTTCGAATGCATAGCCCTTGCCCCAATATTGCGGCAAAAAAGCATAGCCTATATCTACATTGTCCAGTGTCGGCCGTTTGATTAAACCGCAGATGCCAACGGTGAATCCATTCTCGGCGAGCACTACAGCATAAAAACCAAAACCGCACTCGGCATAACTTTTCATCGGTCCATTGACGATATAATCCTTAGCCTGCACAAGTGTGCGTACTCCTCTATCCCCGATATTCTCTATAAAGCCTTGGCTATTGAGCAAGACTAACATAAAAGAAGCGTCGGCTGGGGTTAACTGCCGCAGGATGAGTCTAGGAGTACGCGCAACTTGCATAGAATTTCTCCACTAAAAAAGAGGGCGGATTTATAAATAACGGACGTACTGACTGCCATCCTTTTGCGGTTTCTTAGGAGCAGTAACGGCTGGCGTACCCACATACAAAAAGCCGACGATTTGATCGTGTGGCTCAAGACCTAAAGCAACATTCACATTCGCATCAAAGGCAAAATCCCCTGTACGCCACACTGCACCTAAACCTAAGGCGAAGGCAGCCTGCTGCATCGCCATGGTCGCGCAACCCGCTGCAATAAGCTGTTCAAGTACGGGGACCTTGGAATGTTGCTGCGTTTTCGCCACGACAGTAATCACCATAGGCGCGCGCATTGGCATGCCCTTAGCTTTATTGACAAAATCCTCATCGGCGCCGCTCGCTTTCGCTGCCTCAACAAAGATATCAGCCAAAGTATCTAACCCTTTTCCTACGGCAATAATAAATTCCCATGGCGCTAGGGCGCCATGATCTGGCACACGAATGGCAGCATCTAAGATGATTTTTAATTGACTCGCATCTGGAGCAGGAGCAGTTAATCGTGGGGTTGATTGGCGAGTGAGTAAAAGTTCAATAGCGTCCAAGTTCTTATCCTAGTTCGATATAAATTGCGCTCAAGCATAGCAAATTGCTGACAAAGAGGCATAAAAAAATCCCACCGCTTGAGTGGGATTTAACTTGTTGAGTGCACTTAACAATTGAGTGGGCTTAAAAATTAAATGCGCTTGAAAATCCGATGCAGTTAACAATTGGGCCCGCTTGAGAAAGACTTACTTAATCCCACAGCGCTTAGCGATGAAATAATCTAGGCTAGTGTAACGACCACCGCCTAAGGTAAAAAGCGCCAGCAACATAATAAAATAGGTGATCGCAAACTCAATACCATTATTAAGCACAGCAAAATCACCTGAACTGGTCAGCCAGTCATAGTTACCGTGCTCCTGCAATAACTCTTTGGCTTTTATCAGTTTATCCCCTGCTTCAAGCACTCTGTCGTTGGCTAGCCAAGAACTACCATCTGCAATCGCTAACCAGCCATTTGGCCAATGCACAGTCAATGCGGCGACCAACATAGTGACCATTAAAGGGATTGAAATCAGTCGCGTCGCGAGCCCAAGCAGTAACAAGATAGCGCCAAAGAACTCAGTTCCCGCCGCCAGTCCTGCCATTAACGCCGGCATTGGCAGACCTAAGCCCCAATCGGGATTGGCAAACCAAGCAACCGTATCTTCAAAGTGAGCGAGCTTGTTATAGCCTGCTTGCATCAACACAGGTGCAAGGTAAATCCTAAGGGCTAATGGCGCTAAGCCTTCGAAATAGCGGCTCATATTGAGTAGTTTCTGATAAAGGGATACGAGTGGCATAAGGTCTCAATTTAGTAGTTAGTAGGCTGATTTATTGGCTTGCAGGAATAGACCCTAGCAAGGCAATAAATCTTTCATGGCCTAGGCTTCTTTTTCAATCGCTTCTTGATTCAGTTCCTTGAGATCTTGAATGAGTCCACCTAACTTTTTATAAAAATGCTTAGACTGCTGCTCCGATAAGCTCGCATTCATCGCCAACAACAAAGTCCCAAATGCCTCAGTATTTTTACGTAAAAACACTTTATGTTGTTCTGACTTAAGCTCATCGGGCTGCGTCATCAGCAAGGTTAAACGCTCGGTTAATAATGTTTTATCGGCGCGCTGACCCAGTGCAACTTCAAACTGGCGTAACCATTCGTGTCTGTACTCAAGCCACATATCTAAGGTGGATAAACGCTGTTGATTATATTGGTGAATAAGCACTTTTTGCTCCACAGTTACACTTCCAAGCCAATCATCAAATTGGGTTTGAAGGTTTTCATCGGCATCTTTTTGTAACTGTTCAGGGGTTTTTCCCGCAAATTCTTTAACGAGCTCCTGCTCTTCCTCCCGTAATTTTGTGAGGATCTGCTTCACCTGTTCATCGGACAAATACATTATGATAGGTAGAAGCTCGGGCAAGGCGAACTCAAACAATCGAAACCAATGCCGCTTAGCAATATTCACATGATCTGCCCATAGCACTGGCGTTAACGTATTGGTTTTTATGAGGCCTTCGACTTCGGTCAATTGCACCACATAATGAGCTAACTCTTTGGATTGGTGCCAAATGACAAATTTTTCAATGAGGGCATCAAATGCCTTTTGCTGAGATTTATCTAAGGTAACATAATCCTCTTGCTCCCAGCCGATGGCCCAGTCGAGGAAATGGTAACTGAATTTAGTGGAGCAGGCGCTTAAGCCTAAGAGACACACAAGTAGCATCACGCCTTTTTTCATACTGAATAATCCATCCTAGAATTGTTGCTAATAAGACGCTTGAGACTATATAAAGTTGCTTTTTATATCAAACAAGTTTGTCTAATAAAGGTTTTCAGTATGTTCTACCCGCATGTCCCACCATAGCGCGGTCAATGCCATAAGGGAATGAGCCATTATCATCAGATGGAAACTAAGCACACGCAATAATGACTATTTGGGGGTGATCAGCGGCCAGAAGCAATCAAACCAAGCAAGGTAGTCGGCGCTACGACTGGGTTCTGTTTGCGCTGCCATCAATAATGCCCAGTAGCAAGCAAATACCCAATACATGTCAATAGCGGCAGGCACTGCCGTTACGGCTTGTGCAGTAACATAAGGATGTCCACTCAGATACTGTTTCACCAACACACTTTGCTGATAGGGCGTTAACGCATGGGTCGCTAACACTACAGCCAACTCACACAGTGGATGCGACGCCGTCGCATACTCAAAATCAATACAACACAAGCGGTTATTTTTAAGTAACAAATTATGGGGATTAAGATCGCGATGGCAAAACTGCGGCTTGATTATGCAGGCTGCTAACTCATCACACCAATGTTTAATGTCGATTTGAATTGCAAGCAGCTTAGCCACCCGCTCATTCCAATCGTGAGTATTGCTATCACCAATATCACTACCCTGCTTCAATGGCACAGGTCGCCTTAATACTGGCTCACTAAATGTTGCAGAAGCCTGATAGGCAAGTATTTGCTGGTGATATTCCTGCCACTGCTCAGTGATACTAATAGCGTAAGGCCCTGTAGGCAGATTGCGTAATTGCAGCAATAACGCCAATAGCAAACAATGGGCTTGGTTAGGATGCGTTTCTTGTTCTGCTGCCGGACACTGTAAATAATTAAACGTCGATTGCCCCAGCACAAAATCAGCAGCACTCGTTTGGCGCTCTAACGCTGGCCAGTGGATTAAGCCTTCGTTTTCAATATCGTCACTTTCAATATAATCACTTTCAATAAAATCACTGAGGTAATAACGCTCATCTTCGCTCACCCACAACAGTTCAGGAGCAAGTTTAGCTTGAGCCAATTGCTGCCAGTAAAAACGCTCCTGCTGGCGGTTGCAAAAACTGTCCGCCGCATCCGCATTCACCCGCAGCACATAACTGCCTGTGGGCGTAGTGATTTTATAGTTGTGATTACTTAAGCCGCCCGCAAGCTCATGAATACTTAACACGTTAACTAACCCTGCACTTTTGAGTAAGGGGTAAAGTGCTTTGAATGGCTCGCCTGCTGAGCGTTGCATCGAGGCGTTTATATCGAGCATTAACTGAGTAACTTCAAGGTATTAGCTTCACGGGCGTCGGCTAACGCGGTTCGCCACAGGAAATACCCCACGACCGCCAGCCCCACATAAAGCACGAATAACAAGGATGTCAGCATCAAGCCTTTGCTGAGGTAAAGGTAAATCGACACTATGTCGATAACCACCCAATAAAGCCAATTCTCAAGTACCTTTTTTGCCACTAAATAAGTCGTCATCACGGCGAAACAGGTTGTCGCCGCATCTAGATACGGGAATGCGGCTTGGGTATACGTCGCCATACCGTGACCAACCAAAAGCGAAATCACGCCCGTCGCTGCGATCAACTTTAAATGGGTTTTCAATGGCCAAGTGGTCACTTTTACGCCTTGATGCTTATCACCACCTTGGGTCCAGAGCCAATATCCATAGAGCGCCATCGCCATGTAATAGACGTTAAGCACAGACTCCATCAGTAGCGACACCTTCCAAAACAACACAGTGTAAATGGCTGTACTGGCAAAGGCCGCCGCCCAGCACCACACACTGGCCTTCATCGCCAGCAGTAAATATGCCATCGCCAGCAATACCGCGAGTGCTTCCCATACGGTCATCACATGGACTTCACCAAAGGCCGTATTAACGCTCTCGACCAAGGTTAACCATAAATCTGTCATAGTGTTGTTCTCATTGCCTATTTGTCGCTTACATGGCGGTCAATCATTATTCGCTGTGGGCTAAATTCAGCTCACCACCGATAAACTTACACACAAATACCGCCTTGCCCCACTTCTCATGGGCCGCTTGCATCTCGGTCGCTAGCATAGTCATCACATCTAAATAATCGCCGCACACTTGAGTTGCCATCGCATTAGTCACGCGCTCGATATTGGGATAGCTATCCACGCGGCCAATAAACCACTTGATAGGATCGAGGTAATTTTCATTAAAGGGATACATGCTAATTTCTGCGGTCAGTTTCATTTTAATTCCTTGATATTCTGAAGTAAGGCTGTAGCCCAAATACTGGGCTACAGTTCAGTTAACACTTAAATAATTATGCTCATTTTAAAATGAGCTATTACATAAACTTAACGTTAAAGGTTACGCCAATCTGACGCGGATCGCCGTAACGAATATATTGCTTTTCCGCCCAACCGTTATCTGGCTCATTGCCAAAATAGAAGCCACGCACACCGTATTCTTCATTAAACAGATTGCGTCCCCATAAATATGCCGACCAGGCGCTCGCCTCATAACCCACGCGGGCATTGACGATAGTGTAGGGTTCAGAGCGGGATTCATTGCTGTCTGAATAATAGAATTCACTCTTACCGCTAAGATTCAGGTTAGCAAACCAACCCGAATTAGCACGATAAGTCCCGCCAAGGCTGTAGGTAACATGTGGAGAATGGGCTAGATCGCGGCCAGTTAAATCCACCTCAGTGCCATATTTGTCCTGATACTGATAGTCACCGTAGGCCGTTTCTAACCAACCTAAGCTTGAGTAAACTTGCAGATTATCCGTGGCATACCAGGTTGCATCTAACTCAGCGCCATAGTTATTCGAACTGCCTGCATTTTCAGTGAACAAGATAAAACGCTGTGGTTTATCGGGATCTTGCTGTGATGCAGCCACCTGTTGATCTTGTCTGTCCATATAGAACAGCGCCAAATTAGTATCGATAAGTCCCGCTAACCAATGGGATTTAAGGCCGATTTCATAGTTATAGAGCGTCTCAGTACTAAACTCTTTTTTATCGTTCAATTCGACGGGCAAAGTCATGTTGAAACCGCCCGCCTTGTAGCCGCGTGCGACTCGGACATAAGCATTGTGTGAGTCGTTCAGCACTTTACTCACAGCAATATGACCACCCCACATGGTTTCGCTCGGGTCGAAATTATCGTTATTCGTATCAGAGTAATGGCTGTTGCGGCGCTCTAAACGTAGCCCCACAGATAAAGCATAATTTGAGCCCAAATCCGTATCAAGCTGGCCAAACAGTGCATAGTTTGTCGCCTCATACTCTGAGTCTAAGACTTCATCTAGCGAAGTATTGTACTCAGAATACAATTGGTTATCTTCTTTCAGATTCATGGCATACACACCAAGCAACCAATCAGTACTCTCTGCAAAAATACGGCCCTGCTCGGTAGAACTTAGGCGAAACTCTTGCGACGCGGTTTTACGCTGACCCGTTTTATCCCAAAAATAATCGTATTGACACGGCGCCAGATTGCCATTGTCATCATTGCATTGCTTAGAGGCCCAATATTCTGAGTTAGCCCAATCGCCATCGTAACTGTAATGGTGATCGGTATTCGCAAAAGAGGTTAACGAAGTTAATTCGAAGTTTTCTGCACCAGAATAGGTCGCTTTAAAACCCGCACCTGTGGTGCGTTGGCTATCAACACCCGGTTGATCCGATGTTGTCTGGGTTGGTGAATTGGTTAAACTCCACACATCATAGCCATTATCAAAATCGGCATGCAGCACAGTTAAATCAAACTGCAAATCATCTGTCGCATACCAGCGCAGCTTAGCGCGGCCGCTGAATTCATCGCGACCATTGGTATCATCACGGTCTAAATACAGGTTATCGTGGTAACCATTTTGCTGGTGCTGCTGCATTGACACACGATAAAGCAGCTTGCCAGAATCCGTTAATGGGCCCGAGCTAAACCCGCTAAAAGTGCGTAAATTATCATCGCCTAACGACACTTCGCCGCCATGCTCAAACACATCAGTTGGATCGTTACTCTTCAGATAAATCAATCCCGCTAAGGCATTCGCGCCGTAACGCGTCCCCTGCGGTCCACGAAGCACTTCGACCTGCTGTAAATCGTACATGCTCGACACCATACCAATACCGGATAAATCGATATCATCTATGATGTAACCCACGGAAGAATTAGGTGCGCCTTGGTATTGTTCCTGTTCCCCTACACCGCGAATTTGAAAATATTTCGGCCGAGAGCTTCCACCTGACCAGTTAAAATTGGCGATAGAATTAAGCAGATCTTCAAAGTGTTGCGCACTTTCATCTTGAATTTTTTGACTGTCGATAACGGTAATGCTGGAGGGCATTTTTTCTAAGCTTGAACTGCGAAAATCCGCCGTCACCACCATGACTTCCATCTCAGGGTTGGGCTCGGGTTTATCGATAGCATCAGTTTGTGCAAAAACAGGGGTGCTCAGCGCTGCGGCGATGGCTAACGCCAGCGGCGCTCGGGCTAAAAATAAGCTTGGCGATACGGTTGAAAATGGAGATTGATGGTTTGACGTTTTACGGTTTGACATAGGACCTCAAATATAATGTTTGAGATCCGGCAACGAATAAGCGATTCAGAAGTGTGCTGTTGATTGGCCCATTCCTACGCCGGTATTAGCCGGATCAGGTTCTAAGGGTTCGTCAGATGACATCTCAGTTTGCAGCCGTCAACGTTAAAATCAGAGTAACATTAATGCACAACAAACACCCCTTGGCGGCGCCTAGTATACATGACGGAAATAAAAAGTGGGCACTCTTATCTCTGCGATTCAATTAAATGTCGCGAAAACCACTGCCCTTCACTTCGTATGATGAAAATGTCTTTAGTATCAGCCTAAATCCTTTCGTCCATTTGACCGCCTATCATGATAATGCTATAGAAGGTCGCAATTTCGAACACAGTAAGAGGATCATAGTCGATGCAGCTAAAACCTTTATCGAAAGGACGTTATAGCCAGCGATGGGAGCAAGACTATCCACTTATTGAAGCGGTTGTACTTAGCTGCATCAGCGAAATAAAAATGCTCAAAAAAGGCGCTCACCTCATGACGCAGGGGGAAGCGATGGCATCACTTGTATTGGTGAAGCAAGGTCGCGTATCACTCGGCCATACCGCGAGAAATGGTCGGTGTTTTCAATTAGGTACTATTGATTGTGATTCACAACTGTTTGGCGAAATGGAGTTCTTCACCCAGTACCACTGTCAACTAGACATTATTGCCAGTGAACCCTTAGAAATCATGTTGATTAGCGCTGAAAAACTGCAACATTGCCTCGGTCAGCACCCTCAACTCGCGCTATTCTTCGCCAGTGCAATTGCGATTGACTACCAAGACACAGTGGATATTTTTACTCGGCGACTGCTCTATCCCATCAGTTATAATGTGGCATTTGATATTTACCATGAATACTTAAATGACTTGCCCGTAGATGGCTTTAGTAAACGCTATTTAGAGGCTGAACGATTTGGCACTACCGACCGAGTCTACCGTCGGGCGCTACAAAATCTTGAGGAACGAGGCTTAATTGAGCGGAAAAAAGATGGCATTCGGATTTGTGATCTCAACGCACTCAAGAAATTTGTTGAAGCAGGTATATAACCGCTTTCAACATAACCCACACTCGACTTAATTTAACAACCGAGTGTGGGATGGATGCACAGGTAAATTAACTTACCGATGGCGAGTGTTGTTCCATAGCCGATTTCATCCGACTTGAAACGATCAATAGCATAAATATCGCTGCGTAAAGCAAAGGAATCACATACATCACAGTTTGTAATCCGATAATACGTTCAAAGAAAGAACTGATGGCTGGGCTAAACATCGCCCCTGCACTTCCGCTAATAAGTATATATGACACATTTTTGCTGCTGGCTTTTTTTACAAAAGACACGCCATAAGCAATAAATGCATTATAAAGCGCGGCACACACAAAACCATAACCATAGGTTAAATAAGCTATCCAATTAAGATTATTGGTACTGACAATGGCAGCGGTGATCACCATAGCTAAAGCAATAATACCGACTAAGAAATGGTGAATTTTTACACGAGTCACAATCACAGTCGAAATTAACGCCCCAATTAGCGCAGCGGACCAATACTGGGTAATAATATTACCGGCATCTTCAAACGGGATATCAAATTTTTGTTTTACAAATAAAGGTGCCCAAGTTAAAAAAGTATATAAAGCCTGCATTCCTAAAAATAAACCAATACCCCCACTAATAATACCGAGATTCCATTCAGACTGTTGTTTCTCTTGTGTTGTAGAAGATTGCTCGCAAATAGAGAAATGAGTGAACAAGGTAATAATGACTGTACCGAACGCCACTAAACCTACGGCTAAATAGCTATAACTCCATGATAGTGAACTTGTTAATGCATAAGTCGTTATCAATGGAAAAATAACGCCTGCAATATTAAACGTCGCATCTTGCACCACTAACATTGTGCTTTGTAATTTCTCTTGCCACACAGACACCACAATCGTACCAGCAATACATAAACCGATACCGCCACAAAAACCAATTAAGGTCATTGCTACCATCACAACTTGTAGGGAATTGGTTAGATGTAAAGCCAGAGCAGAAAGAGCAACCAGACTGTAACTTATCAAGGTCATTCTTTTGATACCCATTTTTTCAATAAATAAAAATGCTGCAATCGTCCCCGCGAGTGCACCACCATTGAGCAATGAAAAGATTGATGCAACTTCGTTAACATTAGCGGCAAATTTCTCAGCTATGGGTTCAATCAACATCCCAAATTGGGTCGCAAAGCCCGCCATAATAAAATTGGCGAGAAAACTGATGGCTGTTAAAGTAATTTTATTATTCATTATGTCATTCCATAAGTGAAATGCTAAGGGTTCAAAGGATGGCTTTAAACCTAATTGAGGGCGGTTTCTAACGCGAGCTCGATCATATTATTAAAAGAGAGTTGGCGTTCTTCGGCCGTTGTTTCTTCACCGGTTAAACAATGATCCGATACCGTTAAAATGGCTAATGATTCGATACCTTGTTGGTGTGACAATCCATAAAGCCCCGCCACTTCCATATCAATACCTAATACCCCAAAACGTTCAAGTGCGGGGATCATATCTTCATCGGGATCGTAATAAAGATCACCACTAAAGATATTGCCAACTTTTACACTAATGCCTTTCTCATTCGCTGTTGTATAGGCTTTATGCAATAAAGAAAAGGTCGCAGAAGTTGCCATTTGGTAGCCGCTACTACGCTTAGCGTTAGTAGGTGAATCCGTGCCTGCGGCTTGGGCTAAAATGACATCTCGCATTTGTACATGTTTTTGTGTTGCACCTAAACTGCCAATACGAATAATGCGTTTCACGCCAAAATAATTAATCAGCTCATGGCCATAGAGCACCATAGATGAAATCCCCATACCATGACCCATAACGGAAATGCGCTGTCCTTGGTAAAAGCCCGTGTAACCAAGCATATTGCGAACATTCGTGACTTCTACGGCATCGGTGAGATAGGTTTCAGCGATATATTTAGCACGTAGTGGATCACCCGGCATAATAACAGTTTCAGCAAAATCAGTAGGTTGAGCATTAATATGAGCAGTCATCTTTCTATCCTCATGTGGTAATATGCTGATAGTAGTGCTCAATCACTGAATGTATTTAGGACTAAAGTCCGGATTTCATCTTGCCGTAAACCTTTTTGCTTAAAAATGGGTAATTTATCGCAACTTTCAAGGTCAAAAAGACGAAAGCTAATAACATTTGAGTGACCTTAAGGTCATTGAACGTTGATGTAAAACGAATAAAAAGGCTTACTCCTTAAAAGAAGTAAGCCTTTTTAGAACGGGTTTAATATCAAAAAATCAATTAAACACGGAATAAACTAAACAGAAGCAAACTCAAGCTTAGTTTGAAAAGGTTTCACGCACGTATACATCAAATTTAACCACTTGGGCATTAGGTGCTACGGCGCCGACTTGCAATTGCTGTTTGCCGTGTAATTTCACCGATTTCCAGCTGGTCGCTTCATCTTCGATAGTAAAGCCGCTGGCATCGTACCAAGTGAATTTATATTGCACACGCATATCGGACGAGGATTTACTAACAATCAACGCAGAGCCCTGCACTAAATCACCGACTCGGCGTGCATCCACACTCTGTACCGCAATATCTCGGGCAAAGCTGGAATTATCGACGCGGGTTTCACCCAGTGAACTCACTGAAATCCCTGCGGTATGTGAGGCACAAGCACCTAAGGTAAGCGCTGCGGCCAGTAATAACCCTGTATAAACTTGTTTCATATATTCTCCTAGTCACGCCACAAAATACGCAGCTAGCGCATCATTTCCCATTAAACGACAAACTAATCGAACTGTGCTGAACTCATGCTTAATAACATAGGCTAAATAAAGCATTCTCAATCTAAAATAGTGAATCAGTCATGCTTCATCAATCTAAACTTAATCAGATTAATCAATCAAAAAATGTGCCCGTGCCGTAGCAATAAGCTGCTTACGATTGGTTTGCCAACAATCAATATTCACGTTGGCGACTCGTCGACCCTGACGGGTAATACGACACTCAGCAAAACTATCCTTGTGCAGACCTGCACGTAAATAGTCGATTGAAAAATCAACGACTTTAGGCACCTTTGCCGTTTGCATAAATACCATTAACTGCACTATCGCTGACATTTCCATAAAGCCCGCAATCACGCCACCATGAATAGCGGGCAACACAGGATTACCGATATTGTCGTCTTTAGCGGGCAATTTAAAAATCAGTTCATCACCAAAACGCTCCACCTTCATGCCAATAAATTTGGCATAGGGAACGTGCTCAAGTAAATGGCCAAAATCATTAAGTTCAGTGGCGCGTTTAACTATCCCTTGCACATCAATAGGCGCTTTAACCTGTGCGTTTTGAGTTGTACTGGCTGCATCTAGTATCGAATTATTTGCGCTCATCACTCTCTCCTATCGCAGGCACGGCTTCACCCATTAACGCTTGCCTAAAGGCATCACCGACCATTTCAGGGCTTATCCGCATAAAAGAGCCGACGGCATGGGCGATGGGATCGTCGATACTGTCTTGGTAAGCAATTGCACGGGTAAAGGCAATATTAGAAGACAACTTGTAGCATTCCGCAAATCCAAACACTGGCTTATGGGGCTGAGCGGGCTTCATGTAGTCCACCCGTAAATCGAGCGTAGGTGATATTTCTAATAATTTGAATTTATGGAAAATAGCGCTCACGACTGCACTACCACACGCGGTATCCATTAAAGTAGTGATCACCCCACCATGGATAACGCCCGTATCGGGATACCCAATTAATTCAGTGCTGTAGGGCAACTCAATCAACACATGGTGCTCACTCGCCTCCAATACGGTTAAACCGAGACGGCGACACTGAGCGAGTTGATCCACAAACCGCTGCGCCATTTGGGTCAGCGGGAAAAAATCCGAATTGACCTTCATTTTCCTTGGCTCAACATGGGCCCCAGAGGCTCCCCGCCCACAAGGTGGAAATGAATGTGATAGACTTCTTGTCCACCATGTTGATTGCAGTTCATGATCAGTCGGTAGCCATCTTTAGCGATACCCGCTTCCGCCGCCAATTTCGCCGCAACTGTCATCATACGGCCAAGCACGGGCTCATCAGAGGCTTTCATGTCGTTAGCCGTTGGGATCAAGTGATTCGGCACAATCAAAATATGAGTTGGCGCCTTAGGGGAAATGTCTCTAAAGGCAGTCACAAGTTCATCTTGATACAGAATATCCGCGGGAATTTCGCGACGAATAATTTTGCTGAAAATCGTTTCTTCGGCCATGGGGCGTCCTCCTTGGGTTAGTTGGCATAGTATATACCCAAACAACTTGAAGATGCATGATTCAGCGGGAGTTTAACGCACTTTAGGCAAGGCGGTTATTTGCGGACCTAGTGGGCTAAGTTAAAAATAACCAACACAGCATAAAGTGCGTTAAAACCCGCCGGGACGGAGCGTCTAGGGTACTCCACTCCCGTGTTGCATCAATTCAAAAGGTGGCCGACATTCTGTCATTGATGCGCCTTGAATTGAAGCACCCTAGGCGCTCTGAACTCGTATCTTCAGGTTGCTTGGGTATATTAACAATTCAATACTTTGTGTCTGCAGATATTTTGCTTTTCATTTGCCAGTTGCAGGCATTTTTGGCAGCATGGCCACCATTAAAACACTCAGGTTTTGCAGGATAAATATGATCCATTACCAGATAATCCCCGTCGATCCGAAAGCCCATTTATTCGCTGTCACTATGACATTATCACAACCCAAGCCAGTGCAGGTCTTTAGCCTACCCGCTTGGCTGCCAGGCAGTTATATGGTGCGCGACTTTGCCAAAAATATCATTGAACTCAAGGCACAAGATGCACAAGGCCAAACGCTTAAGCTCACCCAACTAGATAAGCAAACTTGGTCGGTTGACAATAATAGCAGCGAAATTATTCTGACTTATCAAGTGTATGCTTGGGATCTGTCGGTGCGCACCGCGCATTTGGACACGACCCACGGCTTCTTTAATGGCAGTAGCGTGTTTTTATCCGCCCATGGTTTCGAAGACTCTTTACACACCGTCTCTATAGAGCCACCAACAGAGCCAACATTAAGTGACTGGCGCCTTGCTACCAGCATGACTCGCACCAATGGTGACGATTTTGCCTTCGGCCAATTTTCAGCTAAAAGCTATGACGAGCTCATCGATCATCCGGTGGAAATGGGCTTATTCACCTTAGGGAGTTTTGATGCCTGTGGCGTGCGGCATGATATCGTACTCAATGGTCGCCACCGTGCTTGCATGCCAAGGCTCTGCCAAGATTTAAAGGCCATTTGTGAGTATCAGATTAACTTCTTTGGTACGCCTGCACCGTTTAAGCGTTATTTGTTTATGACCACAGTATTAGACAATGGCTTTGGCGGTTTAGAGCACAGAGCTTCTACTGCATTAATGTGTTCACGCAAAGACTTACCACTGTCGCTAGATATGCCAATCAATAATGACTATCGCACTTATTTATCCCTGTGCAGCCACGAGTATTTCCACAGCTGGAACGTTAAGCGCATTAAGCCTGAATGCTTTTTACCCTATAAACTTGAGGCCGAAACCTATACGCCACAATTATGGGCCTATGAAGGCATCACCTCCTATTACGATGACTTTCTTACCTATCGTGCAGGTCTGGTAGATGAACAAAACTATTTAGATATGCTGAGTGATACCTTCACCCGTGTCTATCGCAGCCAGGGGCGCTTTAAACAAAGTGTTAAGGACTCAAGCTTTAATGCTTGGACTAAGTTCTACAAGCAAGATGAAAACGCACAAAATGCCATCATCAGTTATTACACTAAAGGGGCTCTGTTTGCGCTGTATTTAGATTTAACCCTGCGCAGCGAAACCCAGGGCAAATACAATCTCGACCATGTTATGCAGATTTTATGGCAGGAATATGCTCTGCAAGATAAAGGCACCACAGATACTTGCCATCAAGCCATCGTGGAACGACTCCTTGGTCGTGATTGCCAAGATCTGTTTGCCTACTTAGATAGCACTGACGATATTCCGTTAGCGGCTTTACTCGCCGAATTTGGGGTCAACTTGAGTCTTCGATCCAGTCAAGGTGCGCAAGATGTGGGCGGTGGGCAAGCGAAAGGTTATGAGATTGCATTCGGCGCGAAAACCCAAGCAGCACCTATAGGATTAAAAATCGTGACTGTCACCCAAGGCAGCCCTGCACACCTTGCAGGGTTAAGTGCAGGTGATGTGTTAATTGCCGCGGATAACCTACAAGTCACAGGACAATTTGAGGCGCAGCTACAGCAGTATCCGCTGGGTGAATCGTTGAATTTACATTGGTTTAGACGGGATGAATTGATGACGGGTGAATTGATGATAACTGCCGCGCCTAAGGATACTGTCGCCCTATCCATTCGTGACAAAAGCAAAATAGCGGCTTGGCTTGGACGTTAATAGACTTTCGGCTTAAGAACACTTTTGAGAAATAATAAAAGGGGCATTAGCCCCTTTTATCTGACATAAGACTTAACTTAAACGTATATCCGTTTGTATATCAATACTGATATCGACTTAAACCACCACATCGTGCAAATAGGTTTGTGCCCACGCAATCGCTTGACCACGGCTAGACACTCCAATTTTACGGAATACTCGGTACAAATGGGTTTTTATCGTGCTTTCACTGACAAACAACTGATTGGCGATATCTAAATTAGTACTTCCCGTCAACAATGCTTGTAATACTTCACGCTCACGGATAGTTAACGGTTCAGTGTCTTCGAACAACCCAAAATCATCATTTACCCCGTTAATGAGCTGTATTGGGATGACCCTATGACCTCGTAAAATATTCGAGAGTCCTAGGCTTATCTCAGTTAAACCTGCATCGAGATAAAACACCCCTGCAGTTGTGGCAGCTTGCATTAAGAAACGAGCATCCACTTGTTTAGGGAACTGTAAATAGACAACTCGCACACTCGGTTGCTCACGGGCAAGTAAACGCTGAAATTGGTGGGCTTTTTGAAGATCAACAGTCGCTAAATCGATCACGACCATGGAGGCATTATTATCTTTGATTTTCTCACACATCTCATCAGGGCTGACTTGGGTCAACTTAACGAGAAACTCCTGCGGCCAACGTCCTGCGAGCAATTCCATCAATACTTGCGATCGTGACACTACAATCCAATGTAATATTTTGAACATCCTGCTCACTCCCTGTCTGGTTAACGATTATTCACTTTAAGGATCTAAGATCCTCCAAATACGACTTCAACATCCGTTCAATAGACTTCCAAGTCTACCGTGGTCACGATATTAGCATTAGATAAAACAGATTAAAAAGACTTACGTAAAAAATATTTACCGTACGCAAATCAAAAACTTCTAACACTTTCGTTGACTACACTATCAATCAGAAGTCTTAATTGAAACTGAAAAAAATTACTGAAATTTTAGGATAAAAGCGTAAGATCATACCAACACAAAAAATAAGGAAATTCCATGTCCAGCAGTAACCCCACCGCTTTTGAAATAAAATCCTATCCTGTGTGGGACAAACCGACACGATTATTTCATTGGATTAATGTCATTCTTGTGCTCGCACTCATCTTAGTCGGTGGCATCATGATGTATCGCACTGAGCTAGGCATATCTGAGTTAACAGGTAAAATTGGCTTGAAAACTTTACACGTGTGCATAGGATATGCGTTTGCAATAAACCTCATCGTCCGCCTTGTGTGGGGTTTTATCGGTAACAAATATGCGCGTTTCAGCCACATGTTTCCCAATGCTAATAGCAAAAGCGAATTAATAGCTTATAAGACTGAATTAGCCGCGGGGAAAAATCCGCAGTATTTAGGTCATAACCCTAAAGGTAAATTTGCCGTGCTGGCCATCATGTTGCTATTAGTGACCATAATGATCACTGGACTTTTGCGTGCAGGTACAGATATTTATTATCCGCCGCTAGGTAGTGCTGTACAAAGTTATCTTGCTGATACCAATGTCGAACCAACAAGCTTAAAACCCTATGATGCAACGGGTGTGAACGCAGAAAAAGCGGATGCACTTAAACCAATGAAAGGATTGGCAGGTCAAGTGCACGTCTATGCGGTTTATGTGTTGTTACTGCTGATGTTATTACATGTATTCGCGGTGATTTATACTGAAGTAAAACGTCAACCAGGGATTATTTCAGCCATGTTTTCGGGTAAAAAAATCATCCAAGGCCAACCCAAAGATGAGTAATGAGTGACTTTAGTCATAAAAATAACGCCAGCTATTCGCTGGCGTTATTTATTTAGACATGAAGGTATATACCAACTTTTCTAAACGTATTTTTGAGATTATTTTTTCAGAACAGTTGCAGGGGTACGACCATCATCATGGCAACTTTCACAGGTAGGTTTTTGACCGACATTCATATCATGTACCGCATGACAATCTGCACAGACTAAATTACCGTCATGTGGCTTATGCACAGCGTCCATTTCAGCATAGGTACCATGACAACTTTGGCACTGTGCAAATTCAAAGGCACCATCCGCAGAAGGTGTACCATCTTTATGACAGCTTTCGCATCCACCCGACTCAGCATGGAAATCAGACAATTTTTGATCTGCAGCAAATGCGGTTGGCGACAGCGCTAACGCTGCAAGACTTGCCCCGAAAAGCGCACTTAATAGTTTTTTGCTCACAATAGTATCCTCCAATGGCGATTGTCAGTGGAAATTCTTGTCAGGGTGACTTCCATCTCTCAACCAAAATAAATAGCACGACTCGATATAACTTAGCTAAGGATGAACGAATAAGCAAACCCAAACTAAGCGACACAACTTTATCAACATACTCAAGGGTAAAATGTGCGCTGCATCATGTAACCACATGCTTATATAAGAGTTTTACATCTACCTAACCTAGAGGCTACATAATGTAAATCCCTAAACTGGCAAGCGATAGAATAAATCCCCCTTAATCTAAAACTAAAAGCTCGATTCATGGTGATACTTAAGACAAAGTGATAATAAAAAGGAATGACAATAAGTGAATGGGTACAGAGTACTAGACGAGGATGCTTTAAATAGTGAAGGCACAACATTCAACCAAAACGCCTCTGGCACTTAATTCAAATGCCAGAAGGAGAATGAGCGATAACGGTTAACTCGCCCACTATAACCAATGATACAAATAGCTATTAGACAGGTAGGCATCAACTCGCATCAAGTTTATTGTCAGCCTCAAGCTCTGTTTTAGGCCAAGCGTTAATCACGGCTTTGACCAACGATGCTAATGGAATGGCAAAGAATACTCCCCATACACCCCATAAACCGCCAAAGACTAAAACGGCCGCTATGATGATCACCGGATGTAAATCCACCGCATCGGAGAATAAAATAGGCACGAGTAAATTACCGTCGAGCGCCTGAATAATACCGTAACCCAACATTAAATAGCCAAATTCAGAACTAAAGCCCCACTGAAAAAATGCCACTAGGGTGATAGGTAATGTAACTAAGGTTGCACCGACATAAGGGATCAATACCGATAACCCCGTTAACACACCAAGCAACGCCGAATATCGCAGTCCCATCAAGGCAAACAAAATATAAGTTGCAACGCCAACAACCACGATTTCAATCACTTTGCCACGAATGTAATTAAAAATCTGTTGGTGCATTTCAAACCACACTTTACGCGCTAACTGGCGATTTGCGGGAAAAAATCGCTTACTGCCGCTAATCAGTTGATCTTTATCTTTTAAAAAGAAAAATACCAGTAAGGGCACTAAAATCGCGTACACCATCAAGACGAGTAAAGAAGCTGAATAACCGATTAATTGCTTAGCAATATCCAACACATGTTGAGTATCGAGCAGTTTTTTAAGCTCACCAACCATCAGATCTAACTGCTCTGGATTGATAAATCGTGGATATTGATTGATCAGCGTTTGTATTGTCAGCAGGCCTTTATCTATCATGCTAGGCAAGTCGGCAATTAAGCTAACACCTTGACGCCACACACTCGGAATTAAGCCAAATGTCAGTAAAACCACTATTCCCAAAAACAACACAATAACCAAGGACGCACCAGCGGTGCGATTAATCCCCAATTTAAGCATTTGCGCCACAGGCCATTCCAATAGAAATGCCAACACAAGAGCGACCAACAGCGGAGCAAGTAAACCTGCCGCAAAATAAATCACTAGCGCGAGCCCGACAAGAATAGCCATTAAGGTCACAGCTTGTGGATCACTAAAGCGCTCTTGATACCAACGAGAAAAAACAGTAAACATGGATCATTCCAATAGTGATGGTTGGCGAGGCTTCCCAAACGCTCAGGAAAGTTTATTTATCATGATGTTATTCGAGACTTTACTCAGTTAGACTTTCGCTTCTACACATCAGCTAAATCAAAAAAATACTGACAAGAGTAAACAACCTAGCCTGAGCGGCACTCTGGCTCAGAATGAGGCGCTTGATGCTAGTCTAAGAGGATTTAAACATAAAAATCCTCAATTTATCCCTGAGATAGATCAACTTTGGTGACCATCAAGGCTAACAGACTTGCATCATTACGCAACTCTTGCACGACATGCCCTTGTTTTTTTAAATATTGGGGAACATCTCGCCGCGAACCAGAGTCTGAGAGTAAGATATGCAACTGCTCACCCTCTCGCATTGGCTTTAATGCAAGCTTCACTTTCACTAAGGGTACTGGACAACGAAAGAGCGTTAAATCAATAAAAATCATAATGAACTTGCTATAGACGAACTTGGGCCATTATCCTAAGTTGCACCTCAAACTACAAGCTAAGTGCAGTATCTGCCTTTAGTTGAGATAATTAGAAATAAAAGGATCCGCTTGCGTAACTTGACTTTTTTGACTCGATTCAAACCTTTTGTTGCAGGCGCACTCTCCTTGATGCTGCTAACCTTCGCCGCCAAAAGCTTTGCCAACAATGACTTACCGGATTTAGGTACTGCCGCAGTTAACACCTTCAGCCTTGAAAAAGAAATGGTTTACGGTGATGCTTATATGCGCATCATTCGCTCATCGGCACCTATGCTAAATGACCCCGTGTTGAGTCAATATCTTACCGAGCTTGGCAATAAACTGGTCGCCCATGCCACAGGCGTAAAAACGCCGTTTTATTTTTTCCTATTACAAAATGATGAAATCAACGCCTTCGCCTTCTTTGGCGGCCATGTTGCCGTGCACACAGGCTTATTTCTCAATGCCGACAATGAAAGCGAACTCGCTTCAGTATTAGGCCATGAAGTGACTCACGTTACTCAACGTCACCTTGCCCGATCCCTTGAAGCACAGCAAAAAAGTAATCCTGCAACAATTGCCGGTTTACTCGGCGCCATTTTGTTAACTATTGCGGTACCACAAGCAGGTATGGCGGCGCTTGCGACAACCCAAGCTATGGCAACACAATCGAAAATCAACTACACCCGTTTGCATGAAAAGGAAGCCGATCGCATCGGAATGCAAATTCTAGTGGATGCAGGCTTTAATCCTAATGCTGCAGCGGATTTCTTTGGTAAATTAGCCAGTCGTTATCGCTTTACCACAACACCACCACAAATGTTATTAACTCACCCATTGCCTGAATCGCGGATCACTGAAGCCCGTAACCGTGCCGAGCAATACCCTAAACGTTATATCCCTGATAATCTTAATTTTCAGCTAGCAAAAGCCCGTATTCAAGTCCGTTTTTCCAGCTATAGCGACGAAGCAGTATTAAGCATGTTTGATCGGCAGCTCAACAAACAGACCTATAGCTTCAAAGAGGCGGCACTTTATGGCAAAGCGCTGGCTTTATATAGATTGAAGAAGTTTAATGAATCAGAAAAAATCGTCGATGAGCTGTTAAAAATCGATGATAACAACCTGTTTTATATAGACACTAAATCTGATTTACTGATCGAACGTAAGGACTATGCAAAAGCGATTACTATGCTCGAAGCCCAGCGTAAAATGAAACCAACGTCTCAAGTGATCAATGCCAACTTAGCCAATATATATATCGAAGCCGATCAAGCCCCCAAAGCAATCCCTTTGCTGGAAGATATGATTTTCCTCGATAAACAAAATGAACTGCCCTATCAATTGTTGACTATGGTGTATAAAAAAACCGGCAATCAAGCATTGGAATATTTTTCCACCGCAGAGCTGATGGCCTTAGGTGCTAATTATAAGGGCGCAATCGATCAACTTAACTTTGCCTACCGTGCATCCGAAAATAATCCATTACAGCTTGCACGTATTGAAGCACGTATTCGCCAGTTTAAAATGGCTGATAAAGAGATGGATGCGCTTAAGTAATAAGTTGTTTTACAAATAGATTAAAGACAATTACCCATTTATGCGCCCCGAACACACTGACGGGGCGCGGTTTTTTCTGTTATTATCCGCGCCATTGTTATTTCAGCCCGTATTGAGCCTCTAGTACTATGACCCAAGCGACGATTTACCATAACCCACGTTGTTCAAAAAGCCGTGAAACCTTAGCTTTACTCGAGCAACAAGGCTGCGACATTACCTTAGTGGAATACTTAAAAAATCCCCCTACGGCTAAAGATATCGGCGACATTCTGGTTAAATTAGGCATCAGTGCTCGCGAATTAATGCGCGCCAAGGAAGCAGAATATCAAGCCTTGGGACTTGCAGACTCATCACTAACAGAATTGCAGTTGATTGAGGCTATGGTCAACACACCTAAACTCATCGAACGGCCAATTGTGCTCGCCAATCAAAGCGCAGCCATCGGCCGTCCCCCTGAGAATGTGCTTACTATTCTTTAACCCATAATTTTTAAACAAAAATGGCTTTTATTTTCAACCCTTAGGTAGACTTATGACGTCCAACACCTTATTTATCCTTAGCCGTTTAGGCTACTTTGCGCTAGTGCTGCTGTTAGGCGGTTGGTTTGTTGGCCAAGGGATTAGCGGTGAATACACCCTGCTATTTAGCCTCTTATGGATAGTGCCGTTATTACTACCCGCAAAGGGTGTTTTCCAAGGTAATCCATACACTTACGCTTGGGCAAGTTTTATTCTGTGCTTATATATGTTACATGGGCTCACCCTGCTTTATGTCACCAATGACGCCTTCGCTTTTGCCTTAATCGAAGTATTATTGATTGGCGTACTGCTAATCGCTTTCCCATTTTATGCCCGCATACGTGGTCGTGAACTGGGATTAGGCCTGAAGAAAAAATCTAAAGAATAGTCAGTTCAATGTATTTTCAGTGCCGTTTAACCTTGCTGGGTATGGCGGCATTTTTTATATTAAAAGGCCAAACCTTGGCTCAAATATCCCTTATGATCTCAGTCTGAATATCCATTTCAACCTTAGTTTCAACCTCTGTTCCGACGTCAATTCCCATCACGACAAAATTAACACTTATTATACTTACACTGACTTTTTGCAACTAAGTACCCGTGCTATAGTCAGTTTCTCACAGTATAAGCGTCCCATGACGCCACAAAAGTCTAAATAGCACAGCAGAGTTAGCAAGGGAGAATGGTGTAATGGGAATGTCGATACCACTGAAATTTTTCGGATTTATGGCTTGCTCTGGCCTACTTGCGGCATGCGGGGGCGGTGGTGATAGTAAACCAGATGATAGTGTAGTCACGCCACCATCCACTTCACTAGCACGCTGCACAGATAGCATTTCGCCACTCATTACCACCACGTCATCCTCAATTCGCTTTCAAACCGAGCCAAATTATGTGGCGGGTCAATCCAGTACTATCATTGCCAATATCCTAAATCGTGACAGCCAAGACTTAACCTTCCGTTGGCAGCAAATCGATGGCCCTAACATAGCACTCGTCAGTCAAAACAGCCCGGTATTAGCCTTTGATACTCCCACCTCAGGCGGCTACCGTTTTAGCTTGCATGTGACGGGCAGTAATCTAGATGCCACCGGAGAAATTGGCATTAATGTCGATCCCGCATCGACGGGTGTGCTAAACGTCCGTCAAGATCACCAAGTGGTTGAAGGCAATAATGTGAGCTTAAGACTCGGACAACAATCAGAATTAAGCGCAGCAAATATCTCTTGGTGTGTAGCATCTGGCCCAGATTTAATGGTCGATGTGAGCGATCCGTTTAGACCCTTGTTTACCGCGCCAACGGTCACCCAGGATACAATCACTCGGCTCAAAGTGAATGCCAACGTCAATGGCAATCAGCTTAGCGATGATGTCTTTGTGCTAACAACCTCGGCGCCAGCGATCAGCTCACCATACTTCGATACCCCAGTTGCGCGCACCCATGCCTATCGTCCGGATTCACCTTACGCCAATGTGCTAGCAAACTGTGTTTACTCCAATCAGCTTAATGATAGCTGCACTATCAATACCTTACCTTTGATAGGTCAAACATCAAGCGATCTCAATCACGAGACGATTCTAAATCGAGTACTGGTTTCCCACGATTGGATGGGTGATAGCTTTGCCGCTTTCTTAGCCCAGATGGACCCCAATAGTGACTTTGCCCGCCTGTTACAATCCGTTACAGCCGTGGTGATTAGCTATGATGTACGCCCTTCTTTTTACTGGGTAGTCACAGGGGCGATTTATCTCGATCCCAATGATTTATGGCTTACACCTACCCAGCGCGACACTATTAATGAAGCGCCGGATTACCGCAGTAATTTCGGAAATGATCTTAACTTTGTGATGCCTTGGCGTTATGTAAAAGATAACCAATATGCCTCCCTTGGCGTGCCTATCACCGTCAGAGCAAACCGCACATTAGCGCAAATCAATCCCGATCTGGCGTCCTTGTTGTACCACGAGCTCGCCCATGCCAATGACTTTTTTCCACGCAGCGTGCATGCCACACTCACAGGGCCAAGACTGTTAGATGACTACAGCCGCCGCAATACCAACAAGAGTCTAATTTCAGATCAAGTCAGCAAAACCTACCCATTAACGAGCACTGAAATGATGGGACTTGCCAATGTTAGTTTCCTCGGCGCAGCGGCGAGTAATGTGCAAAAGACCTATCAAGCATCGGATGTCAGTACTTTCTTTTCTACCGATATCGCCAGCGACTTCTATGCCTATTCCAGTACCCGTGAAGACACGGCCATGTTATTTGAGGAAGCCATGATGAGTTATCGCTATCAAATATTGCGTGATGTCGCCGTCACCAATAAACCTGCGATATTAACTGCGGATTCGCTGATTATTGACTGGGGACAAAGGGGTAGAATTGCACAAGACAGTCTAGAAAATCGCGCCGCGTTGGTGATTGATGAAATGCTGCCGGAGCTTAATGGGATCAGTCTGGTCGAAAGCCTACCCGAGCCAATTAATATGGTGCAAGGTCAAAGCTGGCGTCAAACATTAGCAATATCGCCTGCGAATACGCAGCTCAAAGGCCAAAGCAATGCAACTGCAATTAATGCCGAGTCTCGTTTTGAAGCCGAACTTCGCTTAAGTGGTGACCGTCACCAACATCCACAACAATAGCGTTTTAAATTTTAGATAAACAAAAGCCCGTATGTATTCAACATGACGGGCTTTACTCTTTTTGGCTTTAATGCCAGTAGGTTTTGTATCTTCAGAACGAACACAAGCCATGCTGTATCTAAAGGTGTAGCATCTCTTTAGCAAACGGAATCGTGAGCTTACGCTGATGCACTAATGAGGCCTTATCTAACTTATCCAATACATCAAACAAGGTACGCAAATCCCGCGCCATACGGTTCAGTAAAAAACGCCCGACATCTTCCGGTAATTGCAGGCCACGCATAGCGGCGCGGCGTTGCAGTGCGGCAAGTTTTTCATCATCTGCCATGGGTTGCAGTTGGTAATTCAACCCCCATTGCATACGTGAAACAAGATCTGGCAAGAGGAACCCAGCATCCGCAGGAGACGAGCTGCCGCTGACCACTAAGGCGCAATTCTTATTTTCTGCGACGCGATTGTAGAGATCAAAAATCGCCTCTTCCCAAACGGGGTGGCCGGCGATGGCATCGACATCATCGATACAAACCAAATCCAACTGTTCTAGGCCTTCAAGCAATGCGGTCGAAATACTCGCATGTATGCCTAAGGGAATATAAAAGCTGCGACGCTCCACTTCATTAGCGTGCGCGCAAGCAGCGTGCATTAAATGGGTTCGACCCGATTTAACTGGGCCCCACAAATAGATGGCGGCTTCACCATGCCCTTCGGCATTCGCTCTCAATTTTTGAATAAGTTCATCATTACCCGCGGCGGGGTAATAACTATTAAAGGTTTCGTCATCTGGCAAATGCACAGGTAGCGAGAGTTGCAAAGGTGAGTTTAAGGGCACTCGGTCTTCTCAATATTAAATAAAAACAATGCCGTGCTTAACTAAGCACGGCCGATAACATCTTAATGTAAACGCCATTCATACACAGGTTTGCCAGTTTGATTAGAGACAGGGCTAAATTCACCTGCACTCACAGGTGCGACCACAGAAATACGCGGCTCTAAGCTTAATAAGCGTTGTAAATCCGTCTCTGAGCCAAATAAATCTAACGAGAAAGTCACAGTATTACCTTGAATATGCGTTAACGTGGCATTTTTAATCGCGCTGAGTTGCTTCAAATATTTTTCAACTTCAACTAATTGCGCCATTTTTTGGATATTAACGAAGGTAACACTCGCACCAAGCTGAGTACCAGTATCGGCAATCGCATACTTAGTAAAATAGTATTCACCTAACGCCGCCATCATAGCGGTAATCGCTTGGGCCGAATTTTCAGCAGTACCGTTGTAACTGAATAACGGTGGCGTCAAAGAATCAATGGTAGCCTTAGTATAAAGATTTAAACGATAACGAACCTGATTCCCGGCGGCATCAATTGCCACTAGCGCCAAAAAGTCAGCTTGATAGCGGCCAGATACACTAGCTACTATGTCGGCAAACATCCCTTTAATATCGTTAGGATTAATACCCATCAACTCATCAAGATCTAAGATAGGCAAGAGTACAGGTATACCGCGGGCATAGGAAAAATCGCTAAAAATCTTACGTTCGGCTAACGCAGATGAGTCACCCAATATCATAGTGTCGCCATCACCAGGCATAGCGACCCAAAATAAGGTCAGCGGGCGTTGAGTTCCCCAAACAGGCAATTGTGCCTGACGCAGTAACGCCACTATGCGGCGGTGCTCAAAACTCGCGGTCAACAGCAATTGGCCATTTTGCTCGATATAACCATACTGGCTCAGCAAGGTATCAGGATTACTGAGCTGAGATTGGATTAGGCTGTTATCGAGGGATCGCGCAGTCCCAGTGTTCTTGATAATGACTTGCTCAAGTGCACTTTTTAAGGCTTTGTCGCGTTCAGCAACTGCGCGCGAAGACACAGGCACATTGGCCTCATCTAATTTACTCACCTCAACAGCATTGACGCTATTAATCGTGAACAGACAATATAGAAATGCAATTAAGCTCGGCTTCAATAGGAATTTCAGCATCTTTGAGTAGTTGAAGTAGCGTCAGATGAGGCAAATTGTACCATAGTTAGCGCCTTAAGCGAGTCTTGCCAAAATTTAGCCCCATTTCCGTGCCTGCCATAGCACAGAAAACCCAAACAGTGATCAACGTCGGCAAAACAGGCGATTTTCTCCTGCTCAAAATCCAACAAACTGTTATCATTTGGCGGTTTACCCTAAATTAACGAGAATAATAAATGAGACGACTCGCTATCCCCCTACAGGGCGCGCAAATGCTATTTGTGGCCTTCGGTGCCCTAGTACTAATGCCGCTACTTACAGGGCTCGACACCAGTGTGGCATTGTTTACCGCAGGTATCGGTACCCTACTCTTCCAATTGATTACTAAACGCCAAGTGCCTATCTTCCTCGCATCTTCCTTCGCCTTTATTGCCCCCATACTTTATGGCGTGCAGACTTGGGGAATTCCATCCACAATGGGCGGCATTATGGCCGCGGGCGTGGTCTACGTCATGCTCGGCGCCTTGGTTAAAGTGCGCGGTACTGACTTTATTCACAGACTATTGCCCCCAGTCGTAGTGGGACCTGTGATCATTATTATCGGCCTTGGCTTAGCCCCCGTGGCAGTGAATATGGCATTAGGCAAGAGTGGTGATGGTAGCTTGACTTTAGTCGCTACAAATACGGCGTTATTTATTTCGCTCGCATCACTTGGTACCACTATCGCGGTGGCGATTTTCGCAAAGGGCCTACTCAAAGTGATGCCGATTTTAGCAGGTATTATAGTAGGTTACAGTTTAAGCCTAGCCTTTGGTATTGTTGATTTTGCCGTCGTGACTGCTGCAAGCTGGATTGCTATTCCTAAATTTGTCGCGCCAGAATTAAACTGGTATGCCATTGCATTTATGATCCCAGTGGCAATCGCCCCAGCGGTAGAACACATAGGTGATATTCTGGCGATATCCAACGTCACGGGTAAAGATTTTATGAAAAAACCCGGCCTGCATCGCACGCTAACGGGTGACGGTATTGCCACAATTGCAGCCGCAGCCTTTGGTGGTCCACCGAACACGACTTACTCAGAAGTGACAGGTGCAGTAACCTTAACCCGAAATTTTGATCCGAAGATCATGACTTGGACTGCCATTACCGCCATCACTTTAGCCTTCGTTGGCAAACTAGGTGCGCTGATGCAAACTATCCCCGTCCCAGTGATGGGCGGTATTATGTGTTTGCTATTTGGTTCCATTGCCGCAGTTGGCCTCAACACCCTTATTCGTAATCATGTGGATTTATCTGAGCCACGTAATTTAAGTATTGTCGGTGTTACCTTAGTCTTTGGTATCGGCGGCATGGCATTTGGCATAGGTTCATTCAGTCTTACTGGTATTAGCTTGTGCGGTATTGTCGCTATTACCATGAACTTACTATTACCCGCGACTAAGCCACACAATAAACACCATGAGTCTGATGTGACGCCTCATTAATTACGGCTTGAAAACACGATCAATTTCGAAGTAGGCCGTTGAAAAATGACCACTTTATAAAATTGATCGTTTCTTAAGAAACCACCATAAAAAAGCCGCCGTGATATCAATCACGGCGGCTTTTTTATGAAGCAATATTTTTATGAAGTAAGAATTAACTCTTACTCTTCAGTCTTGATCTTAGCGGCAGCCGCTTTGATCAAAGGTTGTAATTCGCCTTTTTGGAACATGTCCACTACGATATCACACCCACCGATCAACTCGCCTTCAATCCACAATTGTGGAAAAGTCGGCCAGTTAGCAAACTTAGGTAATTCTGCGCGAATGTCTGGATGCTGAAGAATATCCACGAATGCAAACTGCTCGCCGCAGTTAATCATGATCTGAGCTACCTGTGACGAGAAGCCACAGCTTGGTAACTTAGGAGAGCCTTTCATATAAACAATGATAGGGTTTTCCGTGATCTGCTGCTTAATTTTCTCTACTGTTTCCATTTTGATTCCTAAGTAGGATGACGTTGACTCAATGCGACTATTGTACGTCAGCTAGACGCAGAACAAAATCCCACAGTTTGTAAGGTTATGTCGACATTTGATTTTTCGATGGCGTCTATCTAGTCAATTAGCTAAACAATGATTCACATCACAAATTTTATCGGTACAATAGTCCCAAGTGAGCACGTTTAAGAAACGATAACCTAAGACCATGGAGAGATACTAATGGCTTTCGAATTACCCGCATTACCATATGCAAAGAACGCACTAGAACCACACATTTCTCAAGAAACCATAGAATACCACTACGGCAAGCACCACAACACTTATGTTGTGAAGCTAAACGGCTTAATCGAAGGAACTGATTTCGCTGGCAAATCTTTAGAAGATATCATCAAGACTTCTACGGGTGGCGTATTTAACAACGCAGCTCAAGTGTGGAACCACACTTTTTACTGGAACTGCTTAGCCCCTAATGCTGGCGGCGAACCAACAGGCCCAGTTGCTGATGCAATCAATGCCGCTTTCGGTTCATTCGACGCATTCAAAGCACAATTTACTGATTCGGCAGTAAACAACTTCGGTAGCGCTTGGACATGGTTAGTGAAAAAAGCCGATGGCACTCTTGCTATCGTTAACACTAGCAATGCAGCGACGCCACTGACTGACAGCACAGTAACGCCAATCATGACAGTTGACGTGTGGGAACACGCTTACTACATCGATTACCGTAACGTGCGTCCTGACTATCTTGCCCACTTCTGGCAATTAGTTAACTGGGACTTCGTTAACCAAAACTTCGCAGGTTAATTCATTTAACCTAACATTGTTTACTGCCGAATGAGCAGTGGGTTAATCCCAGTAAAAAGAGCCCTAGTGGCTCTTTTTTTATGCCCCTCGTTTGCCGCCCATCCCTTAGCCTACCGATTTATCCTCCGCTAACTACAAGTGCAATAATTGCGTTTGCAACTATTTGTTATTGTTTTTATTTGATATTTTTTTGACACAGATAGTGAGTTTGTGTCTAAGATTAGAGTAGGAGGCTGGCTAGCCAGTTATCCGTTCCATGACATCACTGGCGTTTCAGGGGGTTTATATGGGCATTTTCGAGCATTACCAAAAGCGCTACGAACAAAAACTCGATGAAGAATATTCTTTGCAAGAGTTTCTGGACATCTGCAAGGGAGATCGCAGCGCTTACATGTCAGCATCAGAGCGACTACTGCTTGCAATTGGTGAAGCAGAAGTCATTGATACCGCAAAAAATCCAACACTTAGCCGTATTTTTTCGAATCGACTTATTTCACGCTATCCCGCATTTAAAGATTTCTTCGGCATGGAAGACGCCATAGAGCAAATTGTGGCTTACCTAAAGCACTCGGCTCAAGGATTAGAAGAATCCAAACAAATTCTATACCTACTGGGCCCAGTGGGCGGCGGTAAGTCATCGCTAGCCGAAAAACTCAAAGCCCTAATGCAAAAAGTGCCCATTTACATTCTGAGCGCGAATGGAGTCCGCAGCCCAGTCAACGATCACCCTTTCTGCCTGTTTGATGTGGAAGAAGATGGACAGCTGTTAAAAGATGAATTCAACATTCCCAACCGTTATCTGAAAACCATCATGTCGCCTTGGGCGGTAAAACGTCTGCATGAGTTTGGTGGCGATATCTCCAAATTTCGCGTGGTAAAAGTCTTTCCATCCATTCTGGACCAAGTGGCAATAGCGAAAACTGAACCTGGTGATGAAAACAACCAAGATATTTCGTCCCTTGTCGGTAAAGTCGATATTCGGCAACTCGAACATTTCTCCCAAGATGATCCCGATGCTTACGCCTATTCAGGCGCATTGTGCCGTGCAAACCAAGGGGTGATGGAATTCGTCGAGATGTTTAAGGCACCAATTAAAGTGCTGCATCCACTACTGACTGCAACGCAAGAAGGTAACTATAACGGCACAGAAGGCTTATCGGCCCTGCCCTATAGCGGGATTATTCTGGCTCACTCAAACGAGTCCGAGTGGTCAACCTTCAAAAACAACAAAAACAACGAAGCCTTCCTAGACCGTGTTTACATAGTCAAAGTGCCCTACTGTTTACGGGTCTCAGAAGAGCTGCAAATCTATCAAAAACTGCTAATCAACTCTGAGTTATCGAAAGCGCCCTGCGCTCCCGGCACCTTAGAAACCTTAGCGCAATTTAGTGTGTTGTCACGCATCAAGCCGCCTGAAAACTCCTCCATCTACTCTAAGATGCGGGTATATGACGGTGAAAGCCTGAAAGATACCGATCCTAAGGCTAAGTCTTACCAAGAATACCGTGATTACGCAGGTGTCGATGAAGGCATGAATGGACTATCCACCCGTTTTGCCTTTAAGATTTTGTCGCGGGTATTTAACTTCGACCATTCAGAGATCGCCGCCAACCCAGTACATTTATTCTATGTCCTCGAACGACAAATTGAACAAGAACAGTTCCCCGGTGATACCGCCGAACGTTATCTTGAATTCCTAAAAGGTTATTTGATCCCTAAATATGTGGAGTTTATCGGTAAAGAAATTCAAACCGCTTACTTAGAGTCTTACTCTGAATACGGCCAAAATATCTTCGACCGCTATGTCACTTACGCCGATTTTTGGATCCAAGATCAAGAATACCGTGACCCAGAAACGGGTCAGCTATTCGACCGCGCCGCCCTTAATGCTGAACTTGAAAAGATTGAGAAGCCCGCCGGGATCAGCAATCCTAAAGATTTCCGTAATGAAATCGTTAACTTTGTGCTGCGCGCCCGCGCGAACCATGAGGGTAACAATCCGCTATGGACCAGCTACGAGAAACTTCGCACTGTGATCGAGAAGAAAATGTTCTCCAACACAGAAGATTTACTGCCTGTTATTTCCTTTAACGCCAAAACGTCGAACGACGATCAACGCAAACACGATGATTTCGTCAATCGCATGATGGAGAAAGGCTATACCAAAAAACAAGTCCGACTCTTGTCTGAGTGGTATTTACGAGTTCGTAAATCTTCTTAAACTTGCGCTAACTAAGTATAGGGCTTTGGTGTTGCCAAAGCCTTCGCTGGGTTTTGGGAGGTGCGTATGGCGAACTTTATCGATAGACGGTTGAATGCGAAAGGAAAAAGCACAGTCAACCGCCAACGCTTTATCAATAGATATAAGCAACAAATTAAAAAAGCCGTCAGCGATGCAGTGACTCGTCGCAGCGTAACGGATGTAGATAAAGGCGAAAAAATCAGTATCCCAACACGGGATATCAGTGAACCTATGTTTCACCAAGGCAAAGGCGGTGTCAGGGATAGAGTGCATCCCGGTAATGACCAATTTACCCGTGGCGATAAAATTGACCGACCACCTGGTGGTTCAGGCGGCGGTTCGGGCAAAGGTGAGGCCTCAAACTCGGGTGAAGGCGACGATGACTTTGTGTTCGAAATCTCTAAAGACGAGTATCTAGAGTTATTGTTTGAGGACTTAGAACTCCCCAATCTACAAAAAAATCGCCTCAATAAACTGGTGGAATACCAAATCTACCGTGCGGGGTTCACCAATGATGGCGTCCCCGCTAACATCAATATTGTCCGTTCATTACGTTCATCCCTTGCTCGTCGCATTGCGATGTCGGCCAGTAAAAAGAAACTATTAAAAGAGTTAGAACAAGAGCTTGCTGAACTGGAAAATATTCCAGGTACTAAGGCAGAGTTGATTTTGGATTTAAAAGCCCAAATTGAGGAGTTAAAACAAAAGATTGCCAGAGTGCCGTTTATCGATACCTTCGATCTACGCTTTAATAACTATTCCAAAAGGGAAATCCCTTCTAGTCAAGCCGTGATGTTCTGCTTGATGGATGTGTCTGGCTCAATGGATCAGGCAACTAAAGATATGGCAAAACGCTTTTATATCTTGCTGTATCTGTTCCTCACTCGTACCTATAAAAATTTAGAAGTGGTTTACATTCGCCACCATACCCAAGCCAAAGAAGTCGATGAACACGAGTTCTTTTACTCCCAAGAAACGGGCGGCACCATAGTGTCCAGTGCATTGAAATTAATGCATGAAATTCAACAAGCCCGCTACCCCGCCGATGAGTGGAATATTTACGCAGCCCAAGCATCCGACGGGGATAACTGGGCTGACGATTCACCTACCTGTAGGCAATTGTTAGAACAAAAAATATTGCCACTGGTGCGCTACTACAGCTATATCGAAATCACCAATCGCGCCCATCAAACCCTGTGGCGCGAATATGAATCCCTGCAACAGCATTACGACAACATCGCCGTGCAGCATATACGTCAAGCCGAAGATATTTACCCTGTCTTTAGGGAGCTATTCAAGAAACAAGCGGTTTAAGGGGGCACTATGGGGATAACTAAATCAACACCTTGGACACCACTGAGCGATGGTCCCGACTGGAGCTTCGAGCTACTTCAGGACTACCTCAAGGAAATTGAGCGGGTGGCAGCGCTCTATAAACTCAGCACTTACCCAAATCAAATTGAAGTCATCACAGCTGAACAGATGATGGATGCGTATGCTGGCATAGGCATGCCCATAGGTTACACCCATTGGTCTTTCGGCAAACGTTTTATCGAAACCGAGCAAGGTTACAAACGTGGCCAAATGGGGCTCGCCTATGAAATTGTGATTAACTCTAACCCCTGTATCGCTTACTTAATGGAAGAAAATACCATCACAATGCAGGCGCTGGTGATAGCTCACGCCTGTTTCGGACATAACAGCTTTTTTAAAAACAATTACTTATTTAAGACATGGACAGATGCGAGCTCGATTATTGACTACCTTGTCTTTGCTAAAAACTACATCAGTGACTGCGAGCAAAAATACGGTGTAGAACAAGTCGAAAGCGTCATAGACTCCTGTCATGCGCTAATGAACTATGGTGTCGATCGTTATAAACGTCCCTCTGAAATCTCATTCAGGGAAGAACAAGCAAGACAA
Source organism: Shewanella sp. SM29 (assembly GCF_025654245.1). Lineage (NCBI taxonomy): Bacteria > Pseudomonadati > Pseudomonadota > Gammaproteobacteria > Alteromonadales > Shewanellaceae > Shewanella > Shewanella sp. SM29. The sequence goes on along the minus strand of NZ_JAKKRN010000014.1, from coordinate 83,811 downwards.
AAGGATCGCGAGGCTTACCTTCAAAGCCAAGTAAATGATTTATGGCGCACCATTCCAACCCATCAACATGAGCAGTCTCAATCTAAAAAACGCCGTTTCCCCGCCGAACCGCAGGAAAATATTTTATATTTCATCGAGAAAAACGCTCCTTTGCTTGAACCATGGCAAAGGGAAATAATCCGTATTGTGCGTAAAATGGCGCAATATTTTTATCCGCAAAAACAAACTCAAGTGATGAATGAAGGCTGGGCAACCTTCTGGCATTACACTATCTTGAATCACTTATACGACGATGGCGTGGTTACTGACCGCTTCATGATCGAGTTTTTGCAAAGCCATACAGGCGTTGTGGCTCAACCCGATTACAACAGTCGTTATTACAGTGGCATCAACCCATACGCCTTAGGTTTTGCCATGTTCACCGATATTCGGCGTATTTGTGAAAATCCAACCGATGAAGATAAAGCTTGGTTTCCCGACATTGCTGGCAGTAATTGGATAGAAACGTTGCATTTTGCGATGCAAAACTTTAAAGATGAAAGTTTTATTAGCCAATATCTCTCACCTAAAGTTATCCGCCAATTTAAATTGTTTGGTATCCATGATGATGAGAAACGCAATTATCTTTCGGTATCTGCAATCCACGATGAACGGGGCTATCAAGATATTCGCCAGTTACTATCACAACAATATAACCTGTCTAATATTGAGCCAAATATCCAAGTACATAATGTGGAAATCAACGGTGATCGATCCTTAACCTTACATTATGTGCCAAATAACGATATTCCCTTAGCCAATAGCCATAAAGAAGTATTAAAGCATTTACATCGATTATGGGGTTTCACTGTCACCTTAGAGCAAAAAAATGCAGATGCGAGTATTAGCGTCTTAGCATCCTGCCCTGAAGCCAATAAACCAGAATAATAAGCACAATAAAAAGGCCGTTTCCAATTGAAACGGCCTTTTTGTTTATTTAGCGCAATCTTAACGCGATATCACTCACAGAGTTTAATGATCTTGAGCAATAGAAGCTGGCATATCTTCGCGTAATTGTAACCACATCTTACCGCTATTCATGCCATAGGTACGCATTAGCGCAGAGACATCGAGGTAATTTTTCGCCTGAGCCAACAGTTCTAATTCTTTGTAAAAATTCAATGCTAATAAACGCGCATCTGAGCTCGTAAAGTAATAACGACCAACACGACTATACAAACCTTTAAATCCGTTTAATATCAAAACGTAAAGTGGATTTCCTGACGAAAACGCTAAGGTGTGATGCAGTAAGTAGTCAAATTCAGCATAGGATTCAGCCGTATCTTCAAGCTGGTGTATCTTTGCAAGTACCTCCACAGCGGTATCCGGGTTATAACGCAAAGCACCGCGAAAATAGATAGCACTGACGTTCGTTCTAGCTGACAAGAGTTGGTCAACCAATACCGGAAAACCCTCGGGATTCAAATCAGCAATAGTCTCAAGGATGTTTAAGCCTGAGGTTTCCCAAAAGTTGTTAACCCGTGTTGGTTTGCCATGCTGAATTTTCAGCCAACCGTCACGCGCCAAGCGCTGTAGCACCTCACGCAGAGTGGTGCGAGTCACACCAATCAATTCTGAAAGCTCACGTTCAGCCGGTAAAATGGACCCTGGAGGAAATTTGTTTTCCCAAATTGATCTCACAATATACTTCTCTGCAAAACTTGCAGGTCCTTTGGCATTGATAATCATCAGCCCACTTATCCAGTTGTTGTGCGTCGTAATGGTCACTGATCATACCAGAGCGGTAAAAAATGGAAACCATTCACTTAAAATCACTGTGTTATCGCCGTGTAAATGTCACAGAATCGTTCAAAAAAACGACCAAGGTCAATACAGGATGGGCCAATTTTGCCGCTTAGCTCCGCTTTTTGAAATGTCGGTATCAGTAACTCATTACATTAGCTTTCTCTTTAGGCTAGACTCATTTAACTAACGCAGGTATTGATAATAATCACGTGCAATTTTTAACATAATTAGAAGAGAGGCTGCCATGCCGGCGACAATGAGTCAGGCGTTTATTGGGAACTTCTTAGGAAATTCTCCTAAGTGGTACAAAACCGCAATACTGTCATTTTTAATTATCAATCCAATACTCTTTTTCTATGTCGACCCCTTTGTGGCTGGTTGGGTATTGGTGCTTGAATTTATTTTTACCTTAGCAATGGCATTAAAATGCTATCCATTACAGCCTGGCGGATTATTGGCAATTGAAGCCGTCGCGATCGGAATGACATCGGCAAGCCAAGTCTTACATGAAATAGAAGCCAACCTCGAAGTATTATTACTCTTGGTGTTTATGGTCGCTGGTATATATTTCATGAAGCAATTGCTGCTATTTGGCTTCACGAAAATCATTACTAAAGTGCGCTCTAAAATTTTAGTGTCATTAATGTTTTGTTTGGCTTCAGCCTTTTTATCAGCCTTCTTAGATGCGTTAACGGTTATTGCCGTCATTATCGCGGTCGCTGTGGGTTTCTATTCTATTTACCACAAGGTCGCTTCTGGAAAAGATTTCGGCGCCGATCACGATCATACCTCTGAAGGTAAAAATGATGATGGTGAAGATCAGTTAAACGAAGAAGAACTCAGTGCATTCCGTGGTTTCCTACGTAATCTGTTAATGCATGCGGGTGTGGGTACTGCGCTGGGCGGCGTGTGTACTATGGTCGGTGAACCACAAAACCTTATTATCGCCGCGCAAGCAAATTGGCAATTTGGTGAATTCGCAGTGCGTATGTCACCCGTTACTGTTCCTGTATTAATCTCGGGTATTTTAACTTGTTACTTAGTTGAAAAATTTGGCATTTTTGGTTATGGCGCTAAGTTGCCAACGGCCGTTCATCGGATCTTATGTGAATATGCCGCCCATGAAGATGCGCGCCGTACCAATAAAGACAACATGAAGTTAATCGTCCAAGCCTTAGTGGGTGTCTGGTTGATCGCAGGACTTGCATTACACTTGGCTTCTGTGGGCCTAATTGGTCTTTCTGTGATTATTTTAACCACAGCCTTTAACGGCGTTACCGATGAGCATGCCCTCGGTAAAGCTTTCGAAGAAGCACTGCCTTTTACCGCGTTATTAGCTGTCTTCTTTGCGGTTGTTGGCGTGATTATCGACCAGCACTTATTCGCACCAGTGATCCAATGGGCACTGAGTTATCAAGGCAATACTCAGTTGGTGATTTTTTATATCGCCAACGGATTGCTGTCTATGGTGAGTGATAACGTGTTCGTCGGCACTGTGTACATTAACGAAGTGAAAGCGGCATTGATTAACGGTCAAATCAGCCGTGATCAATTCGACTTGCTGGCCGTTGCGATTAATACTGGAACTAACTTACCTTCGGTTGCCACGCCCAATGGTCAAGCGGCGTTCTTGTTCCTACTAACCTCAGCCCTAGCGCCACTTATCCGCTTATCCTATGGCAGAATGGTATGGATGGCATTACCTTACACTATCGTGCTGTCTATTGTAGGTGTCATGGCGATTCAAACGGGTTTCTTAGAACAAGCCACCCAATATTTCTATGATTCCCAGATAATCATCCATCACAGCGCTAGTGAAGTTTTAGAGCCGATGACTGGACATTAATCTTCTTTATTGACTGAACTTTATTTAATAAGTAGAGTCCAAAAAACGCCCCATGTCTGAGGGCGTTTTTTGTTGATATGGAGCTCACTTTGACTGTAATGACTCGCTTTGCCCATTCCCGTTCATCTTGGTTTATTCTCGCAGGCACAGCCCTTGGGTTAGAAGCAGCCGCCCTGTATTTTCAATATGTCATGAAACTGGAACCCTGTGTCATGTGTATTTACCAAAGACTCGCTATTTTTGGTTTATTGGCAGCAGGCCTCATTGGCATGACAGCCCCAAAATATCGAATAGTAAGGATCTTAGCTGCCGTGCTCTGGGCCATCAGTGCAACTTGGGGATTAAAACTAGCTTTATCGCTCGTAGATATGCAAGCCAACCCATCCCCTTTTTCAACCTGCTCATTCTTACCTGAATTTCCAGCTTGGATGCCATTACACGAATGGTTCCCTGCCGTTATGATGCCTACTGGCATGTGTACTGATGTACCTTGGGTCTTTATGGGTGTAACGATGCCCGAATGGATGGTAGTTGCCTTCAGTGGCTTCTTAGTCGCTTGGTTACTCTTTATTGTGCCTGTCCTAAGTGGTTCAAATAAACCGTCTCTTTATAAATAACAAGTTTGAGATAAGGCAGGCATAAAACCTGCCTTTTTATTGACGATTGTATTCCACTTATCCCATTCAATCCTCGCAACTTAAACATATGCCAATAGCAAAACAGTGAGAAAGCGCTACACTGGCTCAATGAAAAGTGGTGATTTGGAAACTGGGGATTATGGGAAAAAGTTCGACATCTGAGCCACGCACGCCATTAACCCAATGGCAAAACAGTTTGCCATTCAAATTTAGCCTTATTCAGCTCGTCATTGCCGCTATTTTGATTTGTAGTACAGCTTGGGTCATGCTGAGCATTCAACGCCAACAAGTTCTTGATCAGCAAGCCGTGTTAAACCAAAACTATGGCCAGTTGATTATCGCCAAACTGCAAGAAATGACTTCACAGGTTGAAACCGTAGTCGACTCTATTTCCAGTATTGCCAAACTTTACCGCTATGATCATGAGCAACTGGTGAAAACCATTCCCACGTTGCTGAAACTCGATAGTCAACAACGCATCATCTCTGGCGGTGGCGTCTGGCCGGAACCCGGCGCGTTTAATCAGCAAAAATTTCGAGATAGCCTGTTTTGGGCACACAATGTAAACGATGAATTAGTCGCCATTGATTCCTATAACAAAGACACATTCCCAAGCTACCACACCGAAGAATGGTATCGCCCGACGCGCTATTTTCCTGCTGGTAAAATTTTCTGGTCAAAATCTTATTTCGATCCGACAACCCATGAGTCAATGATCACAGCCTCAGGCGCTATGTGGATGGACCATCAGTTTATTGGTGCCGCCACTGTGGATATCAGTTTAGAAAAGCTCAATGTGCTATTACGCAATACTATGATTAATGTCAGAGGCTATGTCATAGCCTTAGATCATCAAAACCAAGTACTCGCCTATCCAGATGCCAATAACGATCTTAAGCATCAAACCAATACCAATCATTCTTTCGTCACCTTCAATCATCTCACCAGCCAACAGCCAGATTTCAGCCCCGTCGAAGTCGCATTACAGAGTGCAGATAAAGCCTTTATAGAAGCGGCGATTGCCGAGCGCGTTTTTACCCAAGAACAGATGCAGCATCTAACGAGACTAAGTCATCAAAATGAGCGTGACATGTTAGCGGCCATCGTAAATAACAATGCCTTAAATCATTTTACTGTCCCGAAATTACTGACGTCGGTAACTTTGACCCATGATCCAATCCTTAAAACGGCATCTCTCGTTTCGGTATTTCTCATGCCAAATACCTATTGGAAGGTACTTGTCGTCACCCCAATTTCACCGCTGCAGGATACCGCTAAACATTTAATCGAAAAGGTCGGCGTTTATTTAGTCTGTATTCAACTATTAGGCTTAATTCTATTATTCTTACTCCAGCACCGACTATTTATCACCCCCATTATTGAAATCGTCCAAGCCTTAAAACGTAATGATTCCGCCTCTATCGAACTCAAAGCCAATAACAGCCATGACGAAATTGGCTTATTGGCAAAAACATTCCTATCGCGTACTCGACAACTTGAAGTGGCAATGGCGAGCTTAGATGCGAGTAACCTGGCACTAGAACAGCAATTGCAGAGCCAAAATCTGTTTCAACTGGAGTTAAAGCGCCATAAAGAACAATTGAGGGCTTTGCTTAAATTTTCTCAAAATCTCATCTATATCAAAGATCTTCACGGTAAATATATTCTAGTCAATGACAAATATTGTGAAATCTTAGGTATAGAACGCAGATGCATTATTGGCACCTCTGATTTTGAGATATTTCCCAGCCAATTTGCCCACGAGTATCAACAAAATGATCGACGCGTTCTGCATAATCATGAAGCCATAAACTTCGAAGAAGCTATTCCATCGCCCCTAGGCAATCTTATTTATATCGTGACTAAATTTAAGATCAAAGATGATGACGATACCGTTATTGCAGTCGGTGCTATCGCCTTTGATATCACCTTACAAAAAATTAAAGAGCAAGAACAAGAAAAGTTACTTTTAGGGCAAGTCGAGGCGCTTAATCACCTACAAGAACAAGTTCGCCTCAGTAATCAACATAACCATGAACTCTATCTGCTCCAAGACAAATCAACCCAATTGCTTGAGAAACATCATCAACTCAATCTCAGTCGTGAACAAAGCCAACAGCTAATGCAAAATTTTCTAGCTGAAATGATGACGCAAATTATGCATGAGCAAGATCAGCTACTCGCCAAAGTGTGCCAACTTCAGCCAATAGATAATGCTAACGACCAAAATCAGATCACCGAAATCATGGTGACTCAGGCAGATAAATTGCGACATATTGCCCAGTTATTAACGAATTATCAAAATGACATTCGGCCACTGCATCTCGCACAATTTATGCGCCATCTCTTAGGGTTGCTAAAGGTACAATTAGCTAAAACAAATGTGGAAATAGCGTTAAATTGTGAAGAAAATATCATCATTGATGGCCCTTCATGGCAATATTTGCAGCTGTTTTATCGTCTAATCACCAACACGTTGAATCATGCATTTAAAGCTCACAATGAACAGCGTGAAATAACCATTAATATCGACAAGTCGAGCGAAGAGTTACACATCAGTATTATCGATAATGGGATAGGTATGACAGAGCCGCAACTCGCACAGTTACGGCAAGAACTAGCGCAAGAACTCTGCCTTGGAACGCTGACCTGTATAAATCTGTGGCTTAAAAATGATCTCAATGGCAGCCTTAGCATCAGTAGCCACTTGAACCAAGGCACACACATTCAATGTCGTTGGCCACTGAGTACAGATTTAGAACCGCAATAAACAAAGGTGCGTTATTGATCTAACCATGCCTTGGCTTGGCTATGTTCATCGGCGGTAAATACCTTTACCGGACATGGCAGCATGCAGGCTAGTGCATTAACCATAGCATTTGTTTGAGTGGCATTGGCAATCATCACGACCCTTGAAAAATCACTTAAATGAAATAAACCTAATACCGCATCATCCCACAGGGCCCCAACGGATATACCTTCAAATTCAGGGGAAAACTCGTACCAAAGGCGAATGCTGGCGTGGTCTTGCAGCTTGGCTTCTATGGCGGGAACCAAATAGCCTTCAACATCCCCATGGTTAACACGGCCAGATGCGACCACTGCCAATATATCATCAGCATGACCCGAAGAAATCGTTAGCATTGAACACTCCTTATCAATACATGAAGGGAAAAATAGTTAAAGCTCATACACTAAAGATACACAGACAATGACATAAATGCGGGAAAGATGGGCTTTTTATTTTAAGCTAACACCATTTTATACATACACATCAGCAATGCAAATGACGCCAAAAGGAGCGAATCCACAGCGATAACTCGCATAACCCAGTAACAAAACTTAGTCGCAGAACTCGATGAAAAATGGTGACCATACGAAATAACATGAGGTGAAGCAAAGAGAAGATATTTACCTCACACTCAAGGCTGCTACTGCTCGAGGTTAACAATAAGTGTGAGGAAACACATGGTACTCAAACGATGGTGATTTACGCTGCTAAAAAATAGTATTAGTCATGACTTACCTAAAATCATGCATTAATAAATAATCTAATTGCTATTCTGACTAAGCACTCACTTGAAGTTTAGCGATTTCTTGATCGAACAAATTCTTAATCAAACTAGAAAACTCAGTAATAAATAAAGTCTGTGCGGGAGTCGCTTTATGGTTGGCAACTGAAGCTAAAATCTCTTCTAAATCATACACAATTGCATCCACTTCACGGATAATCACATTACGTTGCGTAAAAGACAACGATGGATTTTGGCCACACACCATAATGATCTGTGCCGACAATTGCTCTTCAAATAATTCCATCACAGTATCGTCTGAAACTACCTCTGAACTTGGTGTTTCAAATAAGCCAAGATGTTCAGTTAAATACTGGACCAAATGCATGTAACCATCTTTATCTGTGACCATTTTTTACCCTTTAAACTCATTAACTTAATATCTATTGTGATGCTATTAATAGCACATCAGAAAATATCAAAGAAGCCAAAAGCTCGGCTTCTTATCAAGATCTCGCATACGCCACTTATTTAACTCTAGCCTATCTTCGATAACAGACGTATTGATCTATACCAATCTTATTGAAGTTACTGAGTTAAGGTTAGTACAAATGACACAGGAACAGCTTGACTAATGCTCGATAAACCCGCAATTTCACGTAATTTATCAATCCCAGCCACAAGATCAAACTCATTGGCATTAACAATTACCGGTTGAAAACTGTTCACTAAAAGTTTGTTATCAGAAACTTTAGTGATAATCACCGAAAAAGCCTTAGTTTGCGATTTGCCGTGTAACGCAATTTTTCCATCAATATCAAAAACTTTACTCTCACCGACGCCAAGATTTTTTAGTATCTTAGGGTCTACTTGTGATGACAGTTTAAGCTCTGGATACAAAGACACTTCAAATAACAAATTTTGCATCCGCTCATCGCGGACATCAATACCCGTTGCCACACCGATTAGTGGAATTGTTAATTCAAATTGACCGTTATCTTTTAGCGTACCTTTGAGTTGTTTAAAGTGATGGACTTCACCTATATCACCTTTCTTTACCGAAATAAAACTGACTCGCGAATCTTGTTCCATCACTTGCCATTGCGCGGCACAGCTAAAACTGGCCATAGCAGATAAGGCGACAATTCCCATCCATTTTTTCATCGTATCCGTCCTTAAAGAGTGAGTTTAAAAGCCATGCCGTAAAGAAAATCGACATCCGCAACAGGCTAAAATCCTGCCCAGTTAAACGTGATCAACATCACCTAACTTAAGCTAAAGATACTCTGTTTATCCATTAGCGACCAGTAAACTATGATTCATACGCGCACTAACCATTTATCTAAGCTATTGGCAAAAGCCTGTTTATCAGCTTGAGAAAACGAATCAGGCCCGCCGGTGTGCACGCCAGAACCGCGCAAATCCTCCATAAAATCGCGCATCGTCAGCTTTTGTTTTATGTTATCGACGGTATAAAGCTCGCCACGGGGATTGAGCGCCAAGGCGCCCTTTTCAATGATTAAAGCCGCTAAGGGGATATCCGCAGTGATCACTAAATGCGTCGGTTCAACATGATCGACAATATATTGATCTGCCACATCAAATCCCGCACCGACTCTAATTTGGCTGATATAGGGAGATGGCGGTACGCGGATCATTTGATTAGCCACCAGCACCAGCGGCAGGGCTTTGCGCTCCGCCGCCCGGAACAGGATTTCTTTGATAGGATTAGGGCATGCATCCGCATCAACCCAAATTTTATAATCACTCAATGTCTTTTAACTCTGTTGTTAGGTTCACGAGCTCAGTTTTATGCCGAGCTATCGAACTATGCACCGTACTAAGGCGCTAAACGATCGATTTCCCACTCTGCATCATGGCGAGAATAAATAAAACGATCATGCAGCCTATGTTCTCCACCCTGCCAAAACTCGATACTCGAAGGTCTCACTAAGTAACCGCCCCAAAAACTGGGTAAAGGCACATCGCCCTTAGCGAACTTAGCCTTCATTTCAAAGAATTTGCCTTCAAGTACTTGTCTAGCGCTGAGTTTACTCGACTGCTGCGATACCCAAGCCGCAATTTGGCTGTCCTTAGGACGGGTCATAAAGTATTTAAGCACTTCAGCGGTGGACAGTGCCTGCGCTTCACCGAGCACCGATACTTGACGCTCTAGAGGATGCCAAGGAAAATGCAAACTGACTTTATTATTAGCAGCAATTTGCTGTGCTTTGCGGCTGCCAAGGTTAGTAAAAAATACGAAACCTGTGTCATCAAAACGCTTAAGTAATACTATTCGTTGAAAAGGTTGGCCGTGCTCATCCACAGTCGCCACACACATGGCGGTGGGATCGCTAAGCTCAGCATCCCTCGCCTGCGTCATCCACAATTCAAACAAGTCCATCGGGTTTTGCGGTAAGTCGGCACGTCTTAAGCCGCCTTTGGCATACTCGCGGCGGATATCACTGAGATCTGTCATAGGGTTTCCTTAAGCAAACACCAAAAATTCACATGAGTTCAGGGATCAGCACTTCAGCCTGAAGCTGCTGATAGTGGCTAAAACCAATGTCATAACCTTGCTCGGTCGTTAATGAACACCGCCCTAAGCATAAATGGGCAGGAAATCCCTGCGTTGAGTCGTCGGTATTAAAGCGGATTGTGTCCCAACTGACAGGAGCAAACAAGGTTAATAGACGCGCTAATAGATCTTGCGGATACTGCGCTAAATCCAGATTCGTTTCAAAGCTCACATAGGAGCTAGCGCACGCATTCTCGCTTTGAGGCGTAATATGCAAAGTAACATAATATTTGCCCCAAAGACCGTTCATCGAAAAGCCTGACGGATCAAATAAATGGGCGTCAATCTCAAATTCAGGGAGTAAATCGTTAAGCTCGAGTGCGGCGCAAATCTCATCTTTACTCTGCGAGCCGCCATTAAGATAGTCGGCAAATTCGCCACGAATGTGGTACATCAACAGCTCACTGGTTTGATCATCCTTTGGTGCTCGATAATCACTGTCAGAGCAGAAAAAATAGTGATGATGGCTGTCGAGATGGCCCACTCGAAAGGCTTTACCGGCAATACGTTGGCGCAGTTTGCCAATATCTTCGGCAAAACTCGTGGTTTGCAGATGAGCTTGGTATTCGTTTTTACGCTGATAACTCACCAAGGCCATCGCAGGTGCGCCAAGCGCGCCGATAAAGTAACAGGCGGCGTCCACTAAGGTACTGTTACCACAGGTGAGCATGACAAATCTGTCGTGCCATACAAACAAGCTGGATTCACTCAACAGATAGGCATCACAGTCCGCATTACTTAACTGCGACAGTATCTCGGCGTGGGCACAGTTGACTAAGGCAGACCAAAAACTCACATCGAGTTCGCGTAAATTCGGCGCAGACGCCGTCACGATAATCTCGAGTTTTTTTTCTGAACCTTCAAAAAACATCAACCCTTTGACCTCATGATCGTCACTCATCCTTTACTTGATCCTAGAACAACGCGATTTTACACGACTAAAACGGCAATAAAAGCGAAAAATCTGTCCTTATAAAAACAAAAATCAGCCGAGGTTACCCAAGGCTGATTTATTTTAACACGCTAGAAATTAAGAAAAATCTTCTAAATAGGTATAGCCTTTCAGCCCTAGTTGCAATTCTTCTAAAATTTGTGCGCGTTCACCTTCGGCGATATGCAGATTCACTAACTCTTCATAAGTGCGCATAAAGGCCACCGCATCTAAGTTAACGTAACGCAATACGTCAGCAACCGTGTCACCCGCCAATACCGATTCGATGTTAGTCACACCATTATCTTCGATGCGAACCACTGCTGAGTTTGTATCACCAAACAGGTTATGCATATCACCCAAGATTTCTTGGTATGCACCCACAAGGAAGAAACCAATCAGGTATGGGCTATCCGCACTCCATGCTGGCACTGGCAGCGTGGTTTCAATCCCTTGACCATCAACGTATTGATCGACAATACCGTCAGAGTCACAGGTGATATCGAGCATGACAGCACGGCGCTCAGGGGCTTTATCTAGGCCCGATAACGGCAATACTGGGAACACTTGGTCAATACCCCAAGCATCCGGTAATGACTGGAATAATGAGAAGTTAACAAAGAACTTATCGGCTAACTTTTCATTGAGTTCATCAATGATAGGTCTGTGATAACGGTTTTTCGCACTCAATAGCCCTTGCACTTCATGACACACGCGCAGGTTAGCTTGCTCAGCCCACGCACGCTCCGCTAAGGTCAATTGACCTAAAGCGAATAGCGAATGCGCTTCTTGTAAGTCACTTTGGCTATCGTGGTAAATCTCAATCAAAGCACGTTGATCGGCGCGGCCGCTGATCTCAGACCATGAATGCCACATGTTATGCAATAACTGTGGTGAATCTTCCGCTGGCGGTTGAATATCTTCAGGCTGATAAGCTTCAGTACCGATAACATCGGTGATAAGCACTGCATGGTGCGCCGTTAAGTAACGACCCGATTCTGAAATAATACGTGGCATAGGTTGCTCGTATTCATTACAGATGTCAGTCAATACGTTAACTATGTTGTTGGCGTATTCGGTCAGGCCATAGTTCATCGAGTTATTACTTTGGCTACGAGTGCCATCGTAATCCACCGCTAAACCACCACCGACGTCGAAGCAGTTAACGCTTGCGCCTAATTCACGTAATTCACAGTAGAAACGACCCGCTTCACTCACACCTTGGCGAATATCACGGATATTAGCGATTTGCGAACCTAAGTGGAAATGCAGCAATTGCAGCGAATCCAGCATATCGTGTTGCTTAAGTTGCTCTACAACCAACAAAATTTGCGCAGCAGATAAACCGAACTTAGATTTTTCACCGCCGCTCGCCTGCCACTTGCCTTTGCCTTGGAACGCTAAACGTGCACGTAGACCTAAACGCGGTGTCACACCCAAACGTTTAGATTCAGCTAACACCATTTTCAGTTCAGACAGTTTTTCTAAAACGATGTAAACCTTATGGCCTAACTTTTCACCAATCAGTGCTAAACGGATATATTCATTATCTTTATAACCATTACATACAATGACTGAACTGGCTTTTTGCGCCATGGCTAACACAGCCATCAGCTCAGGCTTACTGCCCGCTTCTAAACCCAGTTGTGGTACTTCTTTTGATGCCTGACTCGCCAGGATCTCTTCCACCACAGTTTGCTGTTGGTTTACTTTAATCGGGTAAACCAGCAAATAGTCCGCCTGATACTCGTACTTCTGTATCGCTTGGTCGAATGCTTGGCACAAACTGTTCACTCTGTGGTGCAGGATCTGCGGAAAACGAACTAGTACAGGTAAAGCGACTCCCGCCTTAACCATGTCTTTGGCTAGCTCATTTAAGCCAATCTTGTAATCAGGATTTTTGGGGTCCGGTGACACAGTCACCTCACCTTGATCGCTAATCCCATAAAAACCTTGGCTCCAGTGAGTAACATTGTACCCAGCACGAGCATCATCAATAGACCAATCATTCATTATTATTTAGCCCGTCTATTAAAAAATGGGTTAAACGGTTATGGCTTAATAGCACAACCGCCCGTTCGACAAACCCAGGCAAAGGGACACCTTACCTGACATACACGAAGGTAGATTTTACCTTCTACTTAATGCCGCAACGTCACGCTAGTGTAAGTGACATTGCTGCGATTTTCATTAATAGCGCTAGAGACAACTCATCTTAGCGCAATACATCGTATCATATTGACGGGAAAGCTTATTCCCTTACCTCAGTAAAGCTATCTTTACTTGCCTCGCTTGCATTTATCCTCAGCCTAAAGGGCGCAAATACCGCCCAAAAGCCAAATAAGATCCTGAGTCGCATCCTTAAAACATCAAGCTAATAAGTAGCTTAAAGACGTTCGAAAGAGGTTAAGACCTTCAGAAACCGATAACACAAGTAGAAAACGAAAACCGATAACACTGAACTAGCGAAAACGCCAAACCAGCTTATCGCTAGGCAAGATTATTTTAACAGGGGACTATTGGCTTCTTCGCGGCCAGAATTGATGCGGATCAACGTGAGATGCTTAAGGCCAGTATCATCGTATGGTACGACAATCGAGTGTTGGCATTGTGACACTTTTAGGCAAAGTGCAAAAAATGGATGCTTGTGCATTAGCTAATAAAAACCCTCTTAACCCCATGTAAATCGATATGTTGTCAATTACACGGTTAATGACTGGTGAACCATAAAACCTTTATTACTCACGTAATATTTGTAATGTCTGCAACGAGCAAAGTCGTTGAACGGCGCAATTAAACCGCGCAATGTCACAGAATGCAAGCAAGAATCTCATTTAATCTTTTGCATTAAAATATAATAAACACTTGCTTAACAACCACCCGCCACCCATTGGTTTTAAATAGAGTAATATTAGTTAGTTAACCCATAAACGTCGTACAAGTCTGTTCAATATTTTTTATATCCCCTTTGTCACTTTTATTGACATTTACCCCTGCAAATATCCCTGATTTTTGTGTGTCACTCAAGTGATGCACATTTGCCAACATTAAGCGAAGCCAAACAACCAATATCACAGCGCCAAACCCGCCACAAATCAGTGGTTCCTCCGAGACACAATGCGTGGTTAAGCCTGCGCTGAGTGACGACTCACACATGCTAAGATAAAGCTCAAAGACAATAATGCTGCAGTTTCAGCACCGAAGTGTATAATCGCAACCGAATCACATTCCATTATGCACAGAGAGATCCATGGTACAGATAGGTAAAACCTGCAAACTTGAGGTTGTAAAACAAGTCAGCTTTGGCGTGTATTTAAACGCCCACGAATTAGGGCAAGTACTGCTGCCAAACAAAGTCACCCCAAAAGACTGCCAAGTCGGTGATCTGCTTGACGTGTTTCTGTATCTAGATTCTGAAGATATCGTGATTGCTACCACGCGCCGTCCATTGGCACAGGTAGGCGAATTCGCCTACTTAAAAGCCGTCGCAACCGGCCCTTATGGCGCTTTTTTAGACTGGGGCTTAGATAAAGATTTATTACTGCCCTTCGGTGAGCAACATAAGCCTATCGAAGAAGGCCGCTCATATCTGGTCTATGTACACGCCAACCGCGCCGATGAACGCATCATGGCCTCATCAAAAATCGATAAGTTCCTCGATAAGACAGAGCCTGAGTACACAGTGGGTGAGCAGGTCGATTTATATATCGGCGGCACCACAGATTTAGGCTACAAAGCCATTATTAATCATGCCCATTGGGGCGTGATTTATGAAAATGAAGTGTTCCAAAAACTGCGTTTCGGCCAAAGACTCAAAGGTTTCATCAAACAAGTGCGCCGCGACGGCAAAATCGATCTTGTGCTGCAACAAGGCAGTAAACAAGAGTTAGATAAGCACGCCCACATCATTCTGATCAAACTCAAACAGGCTGGCGGCTTCTTAGCCCTGACCGATAAAACCGATGCTGAAATCATTTACGATCAGCTTGGTATGAGTAAAAAAGCCTTCAAAAAAGCCATAGGTGGCTTATTTAAGAATGGTCAACTGAGCATAGATAATGATGGTTTGCGTTTGACTGAAACCGCAGAATAATCAACTCTATTCAGGACTTAGCGTTAAAATTGTACAGTTTACCATCACTAAGGCTGAGTTTGACTGACAACTCCTAGGATATTAAGCATGGCTCTGTTATAAACAAAGCCATGCTTTTTTCTTTGGAGCTTATATGGAACTCACGTTACACGAAGCCAGAGTCATCGGATGTCTGCTTGAGAAAGAAATCACCACCCCCGAGCAATATCCACTCTCGCTAAACTCATTGACCTTAGCCTGCAATCAAAAAACCAGCCGCGAGCCCGTACTAGAACTCAGTGAAACCCAAGTGCAAATCGCCGTTGATTCCCTAAATCGGAAACGTTTGATCAGCGAACAGTCGGGATTCGGCAGCCGCGTCGTTAAATACAAACACAGGTTCTGCAATACCGAATTCAGCGAACTTCAACTGTCCCCCGCCGCACTCGCCATCGTCTGTTTGTTGCTATTACGTGGTCCACAAACACCGGGAGAACTACGGACCCGCAGCAATCGCCTACACGAATTTAAAGACGTGATCGACGTGGAAGATTGCATCCGCCAATTAATGAGCCGTGAAAAGCCCTTCTTAAAACAATTACCCAGAGAAGCTGGTCGCCGTGAATCCCGTTATGTGGAATTATTCTCTGCAGCGTCATCGCACGAAAGTGCTAGTCAATCCCATAGCACAAGTCATACCTTAGCCCATGTCGCTGTATCTGTAGACGCAGAGCCGCTTGAATTAGTGAACAGAGTGACAGAGCTTGAACAACAAGTCGCCGAACTGACGCAAAAGCTCGATGAATTAATCGCCTCATTGAGCTAATTAGCGATAGATAATGACTGATAAATACCGATGGATAATAAGTGCTATGTGAGCAACATGGCACTTATGGACCAATCCACTGTCTACCCAAGGGTGAGAAACTTAACCGCGCCAAGCACCATAGCCCCTGAACCTAGCGCAAAAAAGAATAGAGACAGCACATGACCAATAATCCACCCAGCAGTTTCAACAACATGTTTATTATCGCCATGTTTGAACTGCGCAAATTTTTATTTAATACCCGCGGGATCATCGCCTTGGTCGCCTTTGGTTTAGTTTGGGGTGTACTTCTGCTTTACCCCATTCAAAGTGCATCGGCCATGTTATTGCAGCCCAATGTAAAAGATATCATCGACAGCTTATTTGGTGCCAATACCCTCAATGTGCTCTTTGAGTGGCCCGTGGCCGAAATGGCAGTGTTTTGGTGTTTTGCGCTGTATTTGTTTCCACTGTTCAGTATTCTTATCGCCGCCGATCAGTTCTCATCGGATAAAACCCTCGGCACGCTGCGCTTTTTAACCATACGCACTAGCCGTGACAGCTTATTGTTCGGCCGTTTTCTCGGCCAAATTCTGATCCAAGGTTTACTGATCCTATTAACGATTATCGCCACTGTCGCCCTCGCGCTCAGCCGCGACAGCCAACTGTTTTTATCTGCGTTAACGTCTGGCGCCTTGGTGGGTCTTAACCTCATCATAGTGATCTTGCCCTACACGGCTGTGATGACTTTATTGTCCCTGTATGCGCGCACGGCACGCCAGGCTATGGTGTTTGCCACCATTTTATGGACGGTGATTTCCATCACTATCGTGGTGTTAGCGAATCAATCTAGCCTACTCGCACAACTCCAGTGGGTATTACCCGGTGCTCAACTGTCGGACATGCTCAATACCAATGGACTCAATAGCTTAGTCTATGCCCCAATTCCACTGTTACAAACCGCTGTGGCCCTCTTGCTCGGCAGAATTTATATGCAAAGGAGCTCGCTATGAGTCTGATCCAATGCCAAGGGCTATCGAAGCTTTACGGCAGCAAAAAGGCGCTGAATAATGTGAGTTTCAGTCTTGAAGCGGGTGCCCCCATCGCCCTTGTCGGTCCCAATGGCGCGGGTAAAACCACGCTTTTTAGCCTGTTATGCGGCTATTTATCACCCAGCTCTGGAACCATAACCCTACTCGGTGAAGCCCCCAATAGCCCTAAACTCTTAGGCAAGATTGCCGCTTTACCCCAAGATGCAGTGCTCGATCCCAACTTGACGATTGTCAGCCAGTTAATATTTTTCGCTCGCCTGCAGGGCATGAACGTGGAGCAAGCAAAGCAAGAGGCACTGCGCGTGTTGGCCTTGGTCGATCTAATTGATGTTGCCGAACAAAAACCGCCTAGCCTTAGCCACGGTATGAGTAAACGTGTATCGATTGCGCAGGCGCTGATTGGCTCGCCAGAATTAGTATTATTAGATGAACCGACGGCGGGACTCGACCCTGCCAATGCAAAAAAAGTCCGTGAACTGGTTAAAGCCTTATCACCCACCACAACTTTTATGATCAGCTCCCATAATCTCGATGAGCTCGAAAAGCTGTGCGATCAAGTGTTGTATTTAGATAAAGGCCAACTGAGCCAAGCTGTGTCAATGCATGCGTCGACCGACAGCGATTACCTGACGTTAACCATGCAAAACTGTGACAGCGATGCACTGCAAGCGGAAGTGGCAAAACTGGCGGGAGTGGTGAACATTAGCTCAAAACAAAGCAATGTGTTTATTATCCAGCTAGACACAAATACAGAAAAAGCGCACAACAGTGATATTGAGATGCGCCTATTCGCCCTCTTCAATCAGCATCAATGGCAATACAAGATGCTGCTGAAAGGTCGCACTCTGGAAGAAACACTCTTTTCATAGGCAAGCGTTAAAAGGGTTTCTCATCACCCAACGGTTGATTAGTGTTCAATTTATAGCCTAAGCGCAATACGCCTTGCGCTTAGGCCTTTTAACTAAGGTTTTAAACTAAGGCTTTCAATAAGCCTTTAAATTAAGTCAGTCACTTCGCCCAGTAAAATCAGCCCACCACTCAATCCGACAAACTTGTACCTACTTTAGCAACACACAATCACCAAAAGCTTCACAAGCCTGTCAATAAAACACCAATCAACCGCGCTGAGCTTGCTATGGCTTTTAATCTCGGGACGAGCTTGTTATAACTCCCCTTCGATTGAACCTAAGCTGACTTCAGAGGTTTCTATGAACAAAGCACAACTTATCCAACGTATTGCCGCCGAGCTCAATGCATCGCAAGCGAGTACTAAACCTGTGGTTGAGCAGATACTGCAACAGATCCACGCCGCCTTGAGCGAAGGCGAGAAAATTTTCCTGCCACAATTTGGCACCTTTGAACTCAGATACCATGTCGCTAAAACAGGGCGTAATCCACAAACGGGCGAAGCCATAGAAATCGACGGTTACAATCAGCCCAGCTTTAAAGCCTCAACCGCATTGAAGCAGCAAATCAATAGCAGCGCTTAGCTTCAATGTGCAGGCACTATTTTGCGAGATTTTGCGAACATTAGTCAGCAGCCTTGATAGAAATGAGCCTCAACATAATTTGAGGCTCATTTTTTATCAAAAGAAAAATAACCGTTCCGCTTAGGGGAAAGCCTTAAACAATTATGCAGTCGCTAAGTATTGCTCTCCTCACCTTGATAAAGTGGCGCAATATCGACATAGTCAGCAGCGTTTTCAGCACTTGGATCCTCGAGAAATGGCACACAACCGAGGAAAGGTGCCGTCATCATCTCTTTAAGGCTCGTCAGATTCTCCTCAAACATACTCATATTCGGGTCGACACGATTAGCAACCCAGCCTGCAATCTTAAGCCCATCGGCCAATATCGCCTCTTGAGTCAGCAATGCAT
Organism: Shewanella sp. SM29; assembly: GCF_025654245.1. Classification (NCBI taxonomy): domain Bacteria; kingdom Pseudomonadati; phylum Pseudomonadota; class Gammaproteobacteria; order Alteromonadales; family Shewanellaceae; genus Shewanella; species Shewanella sp. SM29. Next base: position 64,714 of record NZ_JAKKRN010000014.1, on the reverse strand, counting down.
GATTTAAGCAGCCGAGTTTCATGCCAACCACGAGTATCACTGGCAGTTCTAATCTCTGTACGACTTCCGAAAGATACCTGCCATCACCTAAGGGTAAACGCCAGCCTCCCGCGCCTTCAATCAAGCAAAAATCCGCTTGAGCAAATGCCACTAAATCTAAACTTTCAATAATAGCTTCAGGCGCTAAACTCACGCCCACTTGGGCGGCGGCAATGTGCGGTGCAATCGCAGGTTCGAAGGAAAAAGGATTGATGAGTGGATAAGCCAATTTTAACGATGATGACGTCATCAGCTGTAACGCATCGGCATTACGCAATCCTTCAGAGGTTTGCGCGCAGCCCGAGGCGATGGGTTTAACACCTAAAGTCAACATAGTGTTGGCTGCAAGAATACTCACAGCGGAGTCAGCATTGGCTATGAGCCCTAAACGATTCACAGCGGTTAATAATGCCGCCGAAACCAAAGTCTTACCGCTATCGGTATCTGTACCTGTTACAAAATACATATTAGATCCTTATCTGTTGCTATGAGTTGTGCTTTGTTAAGCACACTCTCCATAAGCTAAATGTCCATATAGCTAACGATCTCTATACGTAATGTTAAAAATCCAACGTTTTCTAGATATTAGTGCTAATTGATAATGCCATGACTAAAGGCATAATATGTGAACTTTAAAACCTGCGCCGAGCACGTATTTGAACTATCTGGTAGGTTAAAGGCAAACCTTCGGGTAAACGTAGCGATTCAGCTTTGGCCTGCATGGCCTGCCAATCTTGACGACCACGCAGCCGTGGAGTGAATTCTGAAGCACTCACTGTTGAACCTGAAACCCGAGTTGTTGAACTGGCGACATGTACAGAAGCCCCCACACCTTTAATTGAATAGAGTAGTGCCTTAAGAGTGTCAAAATACACTGTCATAGGGACGAGTTGCACTTCAAGTAATTGCCATGTATCGAGTTTAAATGCAGCCTTGAGTGCTTGCATCGTCGAAAAGTCATTCACTCTTAACCCTAATTCAGCTAATTGATTCAAACTCCCCTGCGCTACTAGGCTCAAATGACACTCGCCGTTCGGCTTAAGTACCCGCGCCATTTCGGCTACCGCAGCAGGAAAATCAGCACACCATTGCAGGGCTAGATTAGAGTAAATAACATCCATGCTGCCATTGGTAAAAGGTAAACACTGCGTATCGGCACATACGCCATGATAATCGGGATAAGTTTGTTTTAGCTTGTGTAACATGCCAAGGGCAATATCCACGGCAAATACTGTTGTGGATGAATTTTGCGTAGAGAGATCTGCTGGTTGAGAGACACTGTGATACCCAGAAAAATCCGTGCCTGGGCCTGCCCCTATGTCTAACAGATAACCTGCTGCCGAAAACTCACTGAGTAAACTGACAGCGCTCAGGCGTTGTAATTGATTATGATCTTGGTAACTATGGGCCGCTGCGGAAAAACGTTCAGCAATTTGAGTCCCGTGCACATTGGACACAGTCCCCGCGAGAACGCCCCCATAAGAAACGCCCGCATTAAGCTCACTCAGCTTAAGATCGCAAGAAATAAACTTGTTTGACTCATGAGCAAACTCACTACAGCTTGGATCACTAGACTTTATCAGGCTTGGCATTTTAACTAACACTCAACCATAAAAACTTAACATTCAATAAAATAACGCGATCTATAGGGTACATTTATCTGTACTCATCGGCAGATTCTCGTTCACTGACAAGCGGGATACCAACACGACTGAGCACTTGGGCTAATTGCTCAACACAAACAGCAATATCTTCAGGGCTATGGGTCGCCGTTAAGGTAATGCGTAACCGCGCCGACCCTACAGGCACCGTTGGCGGGCGAATCGCCCCAACCCAAATGCCCGCGGCTCTTAACGCTTCGGCGACTTGCAGGGTTTGCTGCGCATCGCCAATGATCAACGGCTGAATTGCGGTATCCGAACCTAAAAGGGGCACGGCAGCATCGAGGCATAACTGTTTGAATAGCGAAATATTCTCAAGCAGCTTTTGCTGTAACTCAGGATGTGCAGTGCAGTACCGAGTCGCAGCTAACGCTAATGCGGCATTGGCGGGCGATAAGGCGGTCGAATAAATATATTCACGGGCATTACTGACCAAAAAGTCGATCAGCGCCTGACTCCCCAAAACCGCTGCGCCTTGGCAACCTAATGCCTTACCAAAGGTCACCACTTGCACATCGATAAGCTTGGCGGCTTTATCTCTTACATCACTATTTTGATAGTCATCGAGCACCGCAAAACCATGGGCATCATCAACAATCAACCAAGTATTCTGTTGACGACAAAGCGCCGATAACTGCGTGATCGGCGCACAATCCCCGTCCATGCTAAACACGCTTTCTGTGATTAACGCCGATGCGTGATTTCGAGTTAGAAGCCGCTCAGCACTCTCAAGCGAATTGTGTAAAAAACGTTTAAGCTGCGCGCCACTATCTTGTAAACCATCAATAATTGAGGCGTGCACAAGTTTATCGGCAATCACAGTATCTTGCTGATCAAACAAGGTTTTCATTAACGCAGTATTGGCACTAAAGCCCGAACAGAATAGTAATCCCGCTTCATGCCCCGTTAAGGCGCAGAGTTCACGTTCAAGTGTGACATGCGCATCACTGTACCCTGTCACTAAGGGCGATGCGCAGCTACCCACACCGTAGGTCTGCGCCCCAAGGTGCAGCGCTTCAACCAACTCAGGAACGCGGGATAAGCCTAAATAATCATTACTGCTAAAATTAACATAGGATCGCCCTTCGAACACAAAGCGCGGGCTCGAAGTGGGTGCGTTAACATCAAAGCTGTGATCAACACTCAGCATTTTACGTTGCCGTAATAAACCTTGCTCACGTAAGGCTTGTTGACGGGCGGCAATTTTCATCTCGAGCAGAGAACTCATCGATTTAGCCTCAAGAATGATTGTCTTAAAAATGCTGCTTGAAAAATGGAGTGCGGCCAATAAAGCTATCGGCCGCAATCAAAATAGGCTGCAGCCAACAAGGTTAACAGGCTATTCGACCTGTTTGTCGGACAACATGCACTCAGTAATATTACAAAGCACCCGCGTCATAGAATTGTGCCGATGACTTATCTTGATAGGCCGCCGCTTTTGCTAAAACAGCACTTTCTTCTTCCAGTTTTGCCGCTGCGCCCTGCTCGGGACGTAAGCCTAAACGTCGAAATAGCCCCATATCATCGCTTTCTTCTGGGTTTGGTGTGGTCAGCAATTTACAACCATAGAAAATCGAGTTAGCGCCAGCAAAGAAACACATGGCCTGCAGCTCATCACTCATATTTTCGCGGCCTGCCGATAACCGTACGCGGGAAAGCGGCATTAAGATACGCGCCACAGCGATAGTGCGCACAAATTCGAGTGGGTCTAGGTCGTCAAGCTTCTCAAACGGCGTGCCCGCCACTTTGACTAACATATTGATTGGTACTGAATCAGGATGCTGCGGTAAATTAGCCAGCTGTTGTAGTAAGCCTGCACGATCCGTCGCCTTTTCACCCATGCCGACAATCCCGCCCGAGCACACTTTCATACCAGAAGCGCGCACATGTGTCAGTGTATCTAAACGATTTTGATAGGTACGTGTCGTGATCACATCGCCGTAATATTCAGGCGAAGTATCTAAATTATGGTTGTAATAGTCTAAGCCAGCACTGGCTAAATCGTTCGCTTGATCTTCAGAAAGCATGCCAAGCGTCATACAGGTTTCCATACCTAAGGCTTTAACTTCTTGCACCATTTGTTTAAGGTACGGCATGTCTTTTTCTTTGGGATTACGCCAAGCAGCGCCCATGCAGAAACGAGAGGCACCCGCGGCTTTAGCACTGCGTGCCTCGGTCAGCACAGTTTCCATTGCCAGCAAACGCTCTTTCTCTAGACCTGTGTCATAGCGAGCACTCTGCGGGCAATATTTACAATCCTCAGGGCAAGCACCGGTTTTAATCGATAATAAACGGCTAATTTGCACTTCATTAGGATCGTATACCTCACGGTGAATACTGTGTGCTTTAAATAATAAGTCATTCATCGGCAGCGCAAATAAGGCTTCGATTTCTTCCCGCTTCCAATCATGACGAACTTGCAACTGCGACATTGAACACCCTTTTTATTCTGTTTTTTATCTTGGCTAGGATAACCTCAGCCCTTAAACTGTCAACGCCAACCAGTGAACCAAGTTTACTAATGGCTACTTTATCACCAAAAAAGTGAGCTTTTATGCGCAATTTACTCGATTTTGACTTTGATAGCGCCCATATTTGGCATCCTTACACCTCAATGACCCGATCTCTTCCTGTTTTTGGTGTACATAGTGCAAAGGGCTGCGAGCTTGAACTCGTCGATGGCCGCAAGTTGGTCGATGGTACTAGCTCGTGGTGGGCCTGTGTGCACGGCTATGCACATCCCAAGATATTAACCGCGATGGAAAAACAGTTGCATCAACTGAGCCATGTGATGTTTGGCGGTATCACCCATGAACCCGCCATTGAACTGTGTAAAAAACTTATCGCTATGACCTGCGAACCGCTGACAAAGGTCTTTTTGTGCGACTCTGGATCTATCTCAGTCGAAGTGGCAATTAAAATGGCGCTGCAATATTGGCAAGGTCAGAGTTGGCAAGGGCAAAGTATACATGGAGAAGAGCGACCGCTAAAACAACGCATTCTTACCGTTAAGAGGGGTTACCACGGCGATACCTTTGCCGCGATGAGCGTATGCGATCCCGAAGGCGGCATGCACACTATGTTTGGCGATGCAGTAACCAAGCAATCATTTGTGCCCGCGCCACAAACCGCCTTTGGCGAAGCCTTACAAGCCGATGATTTAACCGCAATGCGCGACATATTAAGCATTAATCACCATGAGATTGCCGCTGTGATTATAGAGCCGATAATGCAAGGCGCTGGCGGTATGCGTTTCTACAGCGCAGATTATTTAACGGGTCTTCGTGCCCTATGTGATGAATTTGATGTCCTGCTGATCTTAGATGAAATAGCCACTGGCTTTGGTCGGACAGGCAAGCTTTTTGCTTATGAACACGCCAATATTACCCCTGATATCTTATGTTTAGGCAAAGCGCTAACTGGCGGTTATATCAGCCTAGCGGCAACGCTATGTACCGATAAAGTTGCCCAAGGCATAAGCCAATCTCCCGCGGGCGTGTTTATGCATGGCCCTACTTTTATGGGTAACCCGCTAGCCTGCGCCGCGGCGTGTGCAAGCTTAGACATAATTAACCGTAATGAATGGCAAGCGCAAGTGGCTGCTATCGAACAGCAAATGCGCGTTGAACTTAACGATGCGATTGACTTACCCAGTGTTAAAGACGTGCGAGTGCTCGGCGCAGTGGGCGTGTTAGAGATGCACGAACCCGTCAATACCGCTGATTTACAGCAGCAATTTGTCGATTTAGGCGTCTGGGTGCGCCCCTTCGCCAACCTTATCTATATCATGCCGCCCTATATCATTAGCTCAGCACAATTAAGCCAACTCACCAGCGCGATGAAGCAAGTCGCAGCAGGCATTAAAGTATCATCAAGCAGTGCCGAGCCGCAGCTTATCAGCCACGGTTGATACTTTAACGCTTGGCCATCTTTTAGCTTAACGCTCTTTCAACTCAATAAGCCTTTAATGTCGAATAAACGAACCCCTGCGCACTGTGCGCTAGGGGTTCGAACTGCCTGGCTTATATCAGACTCAGCAGCCCTTCCCTTGTTCGAATCTCGCATCCTCTCGATAGATAAACGCGCTAAGGTTGCAATTGCAATATTGCTCACAATTTCCATTAAAACTCTGTAATTTAGTGCATTTATTTAATCCGCCAACTGGAATTTTTATCAAAGCCAACGATGCTTATATCACTCACTTTACACAACATATCTTTCGCCAAAAGCTGACAACAACTTGAGCAGAGGGAATGGCTTAAATCGCTACACAAAGAAAAGGAGATCATATGTTCAAACTCGCTGACATCCCCGTTAATCGAAAACTCGCACTACAGCTCATTATCGCCCTCGCAGGTGCCTTAATTTTACTCACTATTTCCGTCACAGCCCTCAAGCACAACCTGATGGCAGAGCGTGAAGCACGACTTAATGCCGTATTGTCCCTCGCCAGCAGCCGTATCCAAGCGTTGTCGCAATCACTGCCCCTAGAGCAAGCACAGCAAGCCGCTAAAGACATGTTGAACGACATGCGTTTTGATAGTGATAACTACTTGTTTGTAATTGATGAATCGAGGCACGTTATCGTTCATCCCATCAAAAAAGAACTGGTTGGCCAACAAATGGGGAATCGAGGCGAAGAGAATTATTGGTTCGAAATGGTCGAACTCGGCCGTGATGGCAAACAAGGATTAGTCGAATACCGCTGGACGACGGCGAATGGCAAATCAGCGCAGAAAATCTCACTTGTCATGGGATTTAAACCTTGGGGCTGGATCTTAGGCTCAGGTATGTTACTCCAAGATATCGAAGCCACCATTTGGAATGAATACCTCACCATGGGAGGCATTACATTTGTCATTATTGTGCTTATGGCTTGGCTAGGTTATGCCATTAGCCGCTCTATTACTCAGCCATTGGATGATGTGAATCTGGCTATGCTCGCCATCACAAAAGGTGATTTAACGACTCAGCTAAAAATCTATGGTAAAGATGAACTTGGCATCTTAGCCCACAATATAAACCAAAGCATAGACTCCATTCGTAGCACTTTACTTCAAGCGAGTCATAGCGCTGACAATGTTGCACAGGCCTCGGCTCGGATCGCCTCAACTGCAGAGGAAACTAATCAAGCGGTAAATAATCAGCGGGATCAACTCGCCCAACTTGCCACAGCCATGAATGAAATGAGCGCCACTATCGCCGATGTCGCGAATAATGCGGAGAGCACAGCCAAAGATACCAAAGAAGCCACTTGGGAAGCTGGCCTTGGCGACCAAGATGTTCACGCCAGCGTAGATGGTATTCATGCTCTTGCCAAAGAAGTGGAGCAAGCGACGGATCAAGTGAATATGCTTAAAGAGGAAGTCATGCAGATCAGCGAGGTCACCTCTGTTATCAGCGCGATTTCAGACCAAACCAACTTGCTGGCACTGAATGCGGCAATTGAAGCCGCCCGCGCTGGCGAGCAAGGGCGAGGGTTCGCTGTAGTCGCCGATGAAGTGAGGCAACTCGCAAGTCGCACTAGGCAATCGACCGAAGAAATTCAAAACACGATTTCATTATTGCAACAACGGGCCGTGAGCGCCGCTAAGGCAATGGATGCAAGCCGAGCTTTGGCAGAAAACAGTGTGAGTCAATCGGCAAAAGCGGGGAAGGATTTATCGCTTATCGTTGCTCATATAAAACATGTGAGTGACATGGCAACCCATATCGCCACCGCCGCAGAAGAACAAAGTGTGGTCGCAGAAGACATGAACAGAAACGTGTGCGGGATTAATAACTCAGCGCTCGAAGTCTCTGAATCGGCAACTTATTTGGCTCAAGAAAGTGAAAGTTTGGCCGAATTATCACTGAATTTAAACAATAAACTGGCCGTATTCAAACTCTAGTCATGTATTTAGTTACACCCACAAACCTGTGTCAAACCGTTTAGCCAAGATAAGGCGCATAAAAAATTACGCGATTATCTTGGCATTTCGTTAAACGTGCCGACGTCACTAAACTCATGTTACCGAACACGTATACCAAGCTTATTTTACCAAGCTAGAAATCAAGGCACGTAGCGCGGCAGGTTTTATCATTTTCGCCATATAGTGATAGCCGCGGCGTTGAACATCTTCCACCAGCTCTTTGCGAGTATTGGCGGTAATCAAAATGCCGGGTAAATCTTGTCCATAAAGCGCGCGAATACCGTCCATCGCATCGACGCCATTTTGGCCATCATCTAAATGGTAATCCGCGAGCACAATATCAGGCGCGACGCCTTTCAGTCCTAGTTTAATGCGTGCATCAGATAAATCTTTTGCACAGATAACCTCACACTGCCAGCGGCTTAATAGGCTTTCTAATCCAGCTAAAATGGCCTCTTCGTTGTCGATACACAACACTTTGATACCCGACAATGGCTGCAGCAGCGACGGCAACGCTTTCACTTGTGGTTGACGCACAGTTTCTCCAAGTGGAACACAAATGGAGAAGACCGAGCCGCGCCCTAAATGGGATGAAACCTGAATACCGTGTTCTAACACTTTACTAATGCGATCAGCAATCGCCAGACCTAAGCCCAAGCCGCTAACATTGTTGCTCTTAGGATTATTCAACCGCTTAAATTCTTTGAAAATTTCTTGGGTTTCTTTTTCATCAATACCACAACCCGTGTCTAACACTTGGATTTCAAGGTAATGACCTCGATGACGACAACCAAACAAAACTCTGCCACCGCGAGCATAACGGTAGGCATTGGTTAAAAAGTTTTGCAGGACACGCCGTAACAGCGAAGGATCGGAATTAACGGTTGCGCTGCATGGGATCATCTTAAAACGAATTTGGTTATCCGCCGCCATCGCTTCAAATTCAACGGATAAGCCATTGATCAGTTCTGAAATCGCAAAGTCACGGCGATTAACATCCACCATACCTGAGTCGAGTTTAGAAATATCCAATAGGTCGGTGAGCAATTCACCGGCAATTTTTAGCGAGCTATTCACATGGGATAAGGTGGTTCTGGCCTCACGATCTAGATTGGGATACTGAGATAACGACGCAGTGAACAGTCGCGCAGCATTAAGTGGCTGCATTAAATCATGGCCGACGGCGGCCAAGAAGCGACTCTTAGAAGCGTTGGCAATTTCTTCCTGCGCTTTAGCCTCCAGTAACTCACTGTTTAACATGGCTAATTCATAGGTACGTTCGTTAACACGGCTCTCTAAGGTTTCATTGGCCTCAAGCAGCGCGCGCTCCTGTTCGCGATACTGAGTAATGTCGGTAAAAGTCATCACAAAGCCGCCATCTGGCATAGGATTTCCCTGAATTTTTATCACTTTACCGTCCCTGCGATGGCGCTCAGAAGTGTGCGGCGTGCCATTACGCATGTGCTGCACCCGCTGCTCAACCTGCTGTTCTATTTCCCCTTCACCACAATAACCCCGCGCCGCATTAAAGCGAATCACTTCACTGATCGGCATGCCCTGCTGCAAAAATCCATCGGGATATTGATACAGCTCCACATATTTGTAATTCCATGCCACAAGATTGAGATCGTTATCGATAACACTCATGCCTTCATAGGCGTGTTCAATCGCGCCGCGCAACATGTCTTGACTGAGCATAATCTTCGATGAGGCTTCATCGACCAGACTAAAGACTTCATCCAGCGCTAAATCGCGCCCTTGCAGCACGGAATCCATCACCAGCGCTGCGCTTGAAGCGCCAAGCACCCCCGCCAATAAACGTTCAGTGTGGGAAATCAACTCCGGCGGCGCCGCTTTATGCCAACTATCACTTTTTACCGCATCAATCGAGAAACGGCTAAAACTCTCATAGGCGCGTGTTGGGCTAACGAAACGACTCGCCAGTATCAGTAAGTCCTGCTGTGAAATCGGACCATTTTTCTTATTGGCGCTGTTTTTTAATTTACCCGGACTCACAAAAGCACTGGCCTGAATACGCTCAGCCACACCGGCTCTAAACCAAATAGAACCCAAAATATAACAGGCAATATTGGCAAAAAGAGCCGTCAGCGCATCACGCACATTGGGCGTTATCGCATCTAGCAGGCCTTTCTCGCTCGCGACACTAGACAAGAACGCCGATGAACTTTGCACATCGGTCATGCCCTGCAACATGATGTAGAACCACAGCGAAAAGCCCACGCCGAGCCCTAAAAATACCCCTGCCCGATTGCCGTGTTTCCAATAGAGTCCACCGACTAAAGCTGGCGCGAGTTGGGCAAACGCACCAAAAGACAACATGCCTAAATGGGACAAGGAATCACTGTCTGATAATGCCAAATAGCTGCCATAGCCTAAGCCCAGAATAATCACGATGGCTAAGCGGCGGGCATTAAGTAACAGGTGCGAGAACTGACTGAAGTTTTTCTCACGGATATGGCCCGTACGCAGCATCACAGGCACCAGCCATTCGTTACTCACCATCACACTGATAGTCACCACCGCCACTATCACCATGCCAGTTGCCGCCGAAAGTGTGCCCAGTAGCGCAATCACCGCCAGTAAAGGTTGGTCTAAAGCGAGTGGCAAATTAATCACATAGGTATCGGCCGACACTGAATCGCCGAGGATGATCTTCCCCGCCAAGGCGAGCGGCCCAACGAATAAACCAAAAAGCGCTAAATAGATAGGAAACAACCAACGTCCTTTCGACAACACAGACTCATCGGCACATTCCACCACCATCACATGGAACTGCCTTGGCATACACAAAAACGCCGCCATCCCAACAAGTAACTCAGGCATTAAAGCTTCAATACGGGGATTGGGATAATTGATCAGCGACTGCGCATTCGCCTGCTGCCAAATATCCCAAAAACCATCGAATACCCCGAAACTGATGACAACACCGACCAACAAAAATGCGGCGAGCTTCACCAGAGACTCAAAGGCAATCGCCAGCATCATTCCAGGATTGTGCTCAGTCGCATCAAGTTTGCGGGTACCAAATAAAATGGCAAATATAGCTAACAAAGACGTGATCAGTAGCGGAATCGTCACCCCATCGAGGGGATCGTCTGCAGGTTGAAATAGATTAAGGCTAAACACCATCGCCTTAAGCTGCAGGGCGATATAGGGCATGATGCCAAACAAGGCGATTAAGGTGACTAAGGCGGCTAAGGTTTGGGATTTGCCGTATCGAGCGGCAATAAAGTCGGCCACGGAAGTGATATTTTGCGCCTTAGACACTAATACCATCTTGCGTAACATGCCAAAGCCTAAAGTAAAAATCAGAATAGGGCCGATAAAAATCGGTAAGAAAGACCAAAAATCCTTAGCCGATTGCCCAACTGTGCCTAAAAAACTCCACGAGGAGCAATAAACCGCTAAGCTCAGACCATAGATAACGACCTGAAGCTTTTTAGTGATCTGAGTAAACCAACGCTCCGCCCCCCAAGCCAATAGGAATAAAAGCGAGACATAACAGACGGCAATAACAGCAACGACTAAGGTTAAATTCATACTTTGCTCTTTTTTCTGATTATTGTGCGATAAAACCTGTCTAAAATCTAGCCGGATTTTTAATGCAACAGACTAAATATAAAGGAAAATTTAACACTAGACCAAGGTCTAATGGAGTTGCCGCCCCCTTGCATACCATACTCAGTCCACGCAATTTTTCAAAAGGGAAGCCCTATGAGCTCGCAGTCTCTCTACAAAGTCTCCGGCAATATCGCTGCCAATGCACTTGTAAACAACGATAAATATAAAACAATGTACCAAGAGTCGATTGTCAATCCTGAAGGTTTCTGGAGAGAACACGGCAAGCGTATTGATTGGATTAAACCTTATACCAAAATTAAAAAAACCTCTTTTGATGACCATAACTTATCGATCAATTGGTTTTACGATGGCACCTTGAATGCTTCAGCCAACTGTTTAGACCGTCACTTAGCCGAGCACAGTGATCGCGTGGCGATTATTTGGGAAGGCGATAACGCCAGCGAACAACGCAAAATCACCTACGGTGAATTACATGCAGATGTGTGTAAGTTTGCCAACGCACTGCGCAGCCAAGGCGTGCGCCGCGGGGATATAGTCACAATTTACATGCCTATGGTGCCAGAAGCCGCAGTGGCTATGCTCGCCTGTGCCCGTATCGGCGCTGTGCACTCTGTGGTCTTCGGTGGTTTCTCACCTGATTCTATCGCCTCTCGCGTCATTGACGGAAAATCCAAAGTCATTATTACCTCCGATGAAGGTATGCGCGGTGGCCGTGCTATTCCATTGAAGCGCAACATCGATGATGCCTTAAAGCACCCTGATGTCACTACGGTTGAAAAAGTCATCGTACTTAAACGCACGGGTGGCAAAGTAGATTGGGTAGAAAGCCGTGATGTGTGGTGGCATTCACTGATGGAAACCGCATCAGAGCACTGCCAACCAGAAGAAATGGACGCCGAAGCACCGTTATTCTTGCTTTATACCTCAGGTTCAACCGGTAATCCCAAGGGCGTATTGCACACCACTGGCGGCTACATGGTTTATGCGTCTATGACCCATGAATATGTGTTCGACTACAAAGCGGGTGAAGTGTACTGGTGTACCGCGGATGTGGGTTGGATCACTGGCCACTCTTACATGGTTTACGGCCCGCTCGCCAATGGTGCGACTGTGCTTATCCATGAAGGTGTGCCGAATCATCCAAGCCCTGCCCGTTTAGGCGAAATGATTGACCGCCATAAAGTGAACATTCTATATACAGCGCCAACGTTAATTCGCGCATTGATGGCAGAAGGTAAGCAACACTTCGATAAGTTCGATGGTAGCAGCTTGAGGATCATGGGCTCGGTAGGTGAACCTATCAACCCAGAAGCGTGGCGTTGGTACCATGAGGTCATAGGTCATGAACATTGCCCTATCGTCGATACTTGGTGGCAAACTGAAACGGGCGGCATTTTGATCACCCCACTGCCAGGCGCGACCGATACTAAACCCGGCTCAGCTACCCGCCCGTTCTTTGGCGTTCAACCCGCCTTAGTGGATAACATGGGGAATATTTTAGAAGGTGAGAACGAAGGTAACTTAGTGTTACTCGATTCTTGGCCGGGCCAAATGCGTACTGTGTATGGCGACCATGAACGATTTGTACTGACCTACTTTAAAACCTTCCGCGGCATGTATTTTACCGGTGACGGTGCACGCCGTGATGAAGATGGCTACTACTGGATCACTGGCCGCGTCGATGACGTGATCAACGTGTCCGGCCACAGATTAGGTACGGCAGAGGTCGAAAGTGCGCTGGTATCACACGAACTGGTTGCAGAAGCTGCGGTAGTTGGCTACCCACACGATATTAAAGGCCAAGGTATTTATGCGTATGTCACGCTAACCCGCGGCACTGAAGAAACCGAAGAACTACGTCAAGAGCTGCGTCAATGGGTTCGTAAAGAAATTGGTGCGCTGGCCACCCCAGATCTCATCCAATGGGCGACGGGCTTACCTAAGACACGTTCAGGCAAGATTATGCGCCGCTTCCTGCGTAAGATTGCCGCTAACGAAGTGACCAACTTAGGGGATGCATCAACCTTGGCCGATCCAGCTGTGATCGAGACCTTGATTGAATCACGTTTAAATCGTACTGAGTAATATCCGAGTTAAGAATAACGTCCACAACGCTTAGTCTATGCCCAATAGGTTAAGCGTAACCTGAACCTCCCTTTTTAAACCTCAGGTTAAAAGTGAACCCTGTTGAGAGAGTGTGTGTGATTGCTCCTTTCTCTAGCTTGCCCCTCCAACCAGGGGCATTTTTTTTGCCTGTTATGTTAAGCTTGCAACTTCACTTTTATTCAGCATAGATTTTTTATCAGCGTGTCAGTCAAACTCAGAGACTATCAACAGCAAGCGGTTAATGCCGCCATCGCCCATTTTAGGCAAAGCCAAGCTTCCGCCGTACTTGTATTGCCCACAGGCGCCGGCAAAAGCATAGTGATCGCCGAACTGGCGCGCATCGCCAAAGGCAGAGTCTTAGTGCTCACCCATGTGAAAGAATTAGTTGCGCAAAATGCCGAGAAAGTCGGCCTCCTCACAGCACAAGCCAGTATCTATGCGGCGGGACTCAATCAAAAAGCCACCGACGGAAAAACCGTCGTTGCCAGTATTCAATCGGCAGCGCGGGGATTAACGCAGTTCGATCAGCCGTTCTCGTTAGTCATTATTGATGAATGCCACAGAGTCAGCCTAGAAAAAACCAGCCAATATCAGCAAGTACTCAACCATTTACGCACGAAAAATCCCCAATTAAGATTGCTCGGTCTCACCGCCACGCCCTATCGCCTTGGCACTGGCTGGATTTATCAGCAACACTATCACGGCAAAGTGGGGTCTCCCGAACATGCCGTGTTCAAACATTGTGTGTTCGAGCTGCCCATAAGGCCGCTCATTAAGCAAGGTTACCTCACAGCGCCAACCCTGTTTGATGGCCTCAGTGCCCAGTACGATTTCAGCCAACTTAAAGCAAACGAGAATGGCGAATATGCCGAAGCCGAGGTTAACGATTTACTGGGACATTACGGCCGCGCGACCACTGCGATTGTGAAACAACTCATTGAACTGAGCCAACATAGAAAAGGTATTATCATTTTTGCGGCAACGGTGCGCCACGCTAATGAGATTTTTGACCTACTCAACCAAGCTCACGCTGCACAAAGTGCCATTATCACAGCACAAACGCACGACAATGAACGTGACGCGACGATTGAACGCTTTAAAGCCCAAGAGCTTAAGTTTTTAGTCAACGTGGCTGTGTTGACGACAGGCTTCGACGCGCCCCATGTGGATTTGATTGCAATTTTGCGCCCTACCGCCTCAGTCAGTCTGTTTCAACAAATGATCGGCCGTGGATTGCGAATCGCTGAAGGCAAAAAAGATTGTCTTATCATCGACTATGCTGCCAATGGTTATGACTTGTATTTCCCTGAGGTCGGCCAAGCGAAACCCAACAGTAAATCGGTCCCCGTGCAAGTGCATTGCCCAGTATGCGATTTTGCCAATATATTCTGGGGACTCACGGACGACGATGGCGACATTATCGAACACTTTGGTCGCCGCTGTCAGGGCATAGTCGAACTGCAAGGTAAAAAGCTGCAGTGCGACTTTCGATTTAGATCTAAATCTTGCCCTGATTGCGGCGAAGAGAATGATATCGCGGCGCGCATTTGCCAGCACTGCCAATCGACCCTCATCGATCCCGATAAACGCCTACGCCAAGTGCTCAGCCTGCAGCACCATCATTTATTCCGCTGCCAGCATATGAGCCTCATCGACGATGACGGCAATCTGAAAGTGCAGTACCTCGATATCGACGGTAATGAATTCAATCGCCGCTTTAAATTACAAACACCGGCCCAGTGGCGAGCCCTATATGCCTTATTCATCTTTCCCCATAGCCGTACACCGGGATTAAAACCGAAAAAATACACTAAGGTGACAGAGTTAATCAGCGACGCGGATAAATTCCGCATGCCCGATCTCTTGCTGCTGAAGAAACATAAAAAAGGCTGGGATCTGCTCGAAAGCTATTTTGATTATCAAGGTCGCTATCAAACTGAAAATAAACGTGGCTGACATTATCAATTCACTTAGGCCTATGGTATAAAACGACTAAAGTAATCCTAAGGAGCTATTATGTTCGTTGTTATTTTTGGCCGTCCAGGCTGTCCTTATTGCGTTCGTGCTGTGCAATTATCTGAGCAACTCGTTGAAAAACGTGATGACTTTAAGTTCAGATATGTCGATATCCATGCAGAAGGCATCTCTAAAGCAGATTTAGAAAAAACTGTCGGTAAGCCAGTTGAAACCGTACCGCAGATTTTTGTCGATGAGAAGCACATAGGTGGCTGCACAGATTTCGAACAATATGTTCGCGAAAACAATCTGTTAGATTAAACTCTATAGATATGTGATCCGCTTAATGCAAAAGGAGACCTAAGGTCTCCTTTTTAGTCTTTATCACAACCAAGTGGGATTAGAGCTTTCCATAAATAGTGCTCGGTACATAAACTGCCTAGACCCCCCCAGAATTATACGCACCATTGTCATCATCACTGCACATAATGTCAGCTTTAATATAATCGCCAAACTCAAGATACATTTCTTTTTAAAGATGCTGCATTAGTCGAACTTGCTAATGCCAATAATTATGTTAGAAAAATATTTTGCAGTGGAATAAGTAAAACGAAGGTATTAAATTCGGTACTCAGTATTGGAGTTTAACGAGGGACATTCAGGGAGAAATTCGAGAGAGATACAGCTGAAAAATAAGTGGTGGGTCGTGAAGGATTCGAACCTTCGACCAATTGGTTAAAAGCCAACTGCTCTACCGACTGAGCTAACGACCCATCGAGGTATTACGATAAAAATGTTCACTTATTTTGGCATCAACAATGCGAATAATAAGTGGTGGGTCGTGAAGGATTCGAACCTTCGACCAATTGGTTAAAAGCCAACTGCTCTACCGACTGAGCTAACGACCCATCTAGGTATTACGATAAAAATGTTCACTTATTTTGGCATCAACAATGCGAATAATAAGTGGTGGGTCGTGAAGGATTCGAACCTTCGACCAATTGGTTAAAAGCCAACTGCTCTACCGACTGAGCTAACGACCCATCTGATGTTGCGCTGATTTATGCACTTTCAGTAAAGTGGTGTGTCATTAAGGATTAGAACCATTCGACTGATTGGTTAAAAGCCAACTGCCCTAGCTTTATAAAAAAGCGACTGAGCTAACGACAAATTGTACTACTGACTATCTCGTTAAATACCACTAACTTATTCTATTTATTAGATTAAGTGGTGGGTCGTGAAGGATTCGAACCTTCGACCAATTGGTTAAAAGCCAACTGCTCTACCGACTGAGCTAACGACCCATTTACTGGTATTTCACGCCCCGAACGACCTCGCCG
Organism: Shewanella sp. SM29; assembly: GCF_025654245.1. NCBI lineage: Bacteria > Pseudomonadati > Pseudomonadota > Gammaproteobacteria > Alteromonadales > Shewanellaceae > Shewanella > Shewanella sp. SM29. The sequence goes on along the minus strand of NZ_JAKKRN010000014.1, from coordinate 48,097 downwards.
CTCTGAGGGCGCCTATAATACCTTTTTCATCTTCTCATGCAAGCGCAAATTCCCAATTTTTTGTCGTTTGCATGAAAAACAGACTAAGAGTATGTTTTTTAGTTAATTACGCTTTAATTGCAGCCAGTTGCTGCTGTGCAATGCGTGCTGCGGCGCTATTTGCGTAATCTTTGACAACTTGTTGGTAGTATTGCATCGCACCAGCTTTATCACCGGTTTTCTCGGCGATCATGCCAAGCTTCACTAAACTATCGCCACGTTTATTAGAATCACTAAAACGATCAACCACAGTTTTGAAGGCTTGTTTGGCTTCTGCAAATTCGCTCTTATTAAATAATAGCTGTCCTAACCAATAGTTCGCATTCGCGGCATACACAGAGTCTGGGTATTGTTTGATAAAAGCACGGAAGGCAGGAATGGCATCGTCATACTTACGCTCTTTTAAGACTAAGTTAACGGCATTTTCATAACTTGCAGTTTCACTTAAACTACTTGCGGCAGCATTGGTCGATACCACAGAGGGGATAGATGTCGCTGCAGCTGCAGGTGCGGCAGATGCCTTTGAGGATAAATTAGCAAGCTCATCATATAACTGACGCTGACGCTCTTGCATCTGCTCAATCTGATAATTCTGTTGTTCGGTTAAACCGCGTAAATCGAGAACTTCCTGCTGCAGTGTATCAAGACGACGTTGCATCTCGAGCTCACTTTGTTGTCTCGATTTTACAATACGTTCGATACGAGCAAGTCTGTCATCACCCGAACCACCAGCAATATCTTCCACAGGAGCAGGCGCTGCAACTGCAGCGCCCGCACCAAGGAACATTGCCGTAATTAAGACGGCACGTTTCATTGTGTTACTCTCCGAGATTCAATCTTAGTAAACTAAAACTGCACGACGGTTTTTGCCAAAACCTTCATCAGTGCGAGAAAAATCAAGTGGTTTTTCTTCGCCATAGCTGACTACGCTCATTTGGCTTGGCTGTACGCCCATACCTTGTAGGTATTTAGCAACGGCTTTAGCACGACGTTCACCCAGAGCAATGTTGTACTCAGGAGTGCCACGCTCGTCCGCATGACCTTCAATCAGTACGCGCACACTTGGGTGCTCAACTAAGTAAGTACCATGAGCTTCTAATACAGCGGCGAATTCAGTTTGAACTTCACTGCGGTCGAAATCGAAGTAAATGATGTGTTCTTTTCTCAACTCTTCTAACTGCTGACGTTGCTGCTCTTCAGATGACAACATAGCACCCACACCACCAGTTTGAATGCCACCATTCAGTTCGCTACCTGAACCGTTTGTTGAGCCCATTGCATCAGTTTCTGATTCTGAAGTTGAGCTACATGCACTAATAGCCATAATTGGAAGTGCTACCAACATAGCTTTTAACAACTTATTCAGATCCATTACGTGTTCCTTATAAAATTAAATGTGATTAAATCAAGGTATAACATTAGAGAAACGGAGACCAAGAAGGTGATTTCACCTCGCCTTGACCCACGGGTAATCTCGCTTTAAAGCGTCCATCCGTAGAAACAGCTGCTAATACTTGCTTACCTTGGTGTGTAGTGCCATATATGACCATAGTACCATTAGGCGCCACACTTGGGGATTCATCCAAGCGTGTAGAGGTTAGCACCTGCATAAAACGCGTATTTAAGTCCATACGCGCAATATTAAACTTACCGTTAGTACGGTTAACAAAAATCATACTACGTCCATCTGGCGTAATTGAACCGCCAAGGTTCCATTCACCTTCAAATGTTTCACGACTCACTTTACCTGAACTTAACTCTACGCGATAAATTTGCGGTCTACCACCACGTTCAGAGGTGAAAATCAACGACTTCCCATCAGGATACCATGATGGTTCAGTATCGATAGCATAGTGATTGGTAATACGCTTAATCGCTTTTGTCGCAATATCGATAACATAGATCTCAGGCTGACCATCCTTAGACAGCGTCACAGCCAAAGATTTGCCATCAGGAGAGAAAGCCGGCGCACCGTTAATACCAGGGAAAGAGCTCACTTTAGTGCGCACTTGGGTATAAAGGTCTTGTACGAAAATCTCTGCTTTTTTATTTTCAAAGCTAACATACGCCAAACGACGCCCATCGGGTGACCAAGTAGGTGACATTAATGGCTCAGGTGAGCGCAGTAACATTTGCTCGTTAAAACCATCATAGTCCGCAACCATCAACTGATAAGGTGCTTTTTGAGTATGATTGACCACGACGTAGGAGATCCGCGTTAAGAATGCACCGCGAATACCGGTTAACTTTTCATAGACGATATCGCTAATTCTATGACCATATTGACGAAATTGCGCTGCTGAAATCACAGTTTGGCGACTGTCCATCAAAAATTCTGTAGCACTGACTGAGCCTTTCAATGCTTGGTTTTGTGCTTTAACTAAATCGATTAAATCAAAGCTCACCAAATACTGATCGGTCCCGTAAGGTTTCACAGTACCTAACACCACAGCTTCTGCGCCAACGCTAGACCATGAACTAGGTTGAAACTGAGCCAAAGCACCAATATTGCGCTGAGGTAGTCCGAGCTCGTCTAAAGGTTTAAAGGTACCGCTACGAGCTAAGTCAGACATCACCACATCAGCAATCGCTTGTGGCGGTGCGCCAGGACCTTGCCATACAAAAGGCATCACAGCAATCGGACGCGCTGCATCAACACCTCCGGTAATTACAATATCCAGCGCCGCTTTTGCGGGGGTGGTGCACAGCAGAATCGCCACTGTTAACCATTTTGCCAAAATCTTCATGTGACTCCTTGTTAATTAAACGTTGGTTCAACGATTAAGTTAAGTTCTTTCATAAAATTATATACTTGTGGATCCGGTGACACTGGCAGTTTACCCGCCTTTAAAATCGCGCTCTTAGCAGCACGGCAAACCGATTCATCACCGCTTTTTGTTTGACTACTGATTACAAAACCATCGCTGGCTAAACGTACTGAAACAGTACAAGTCTTGCCCCGCATCGATTCATTCTTCACTAAATTACGTTGTATGACAGATTGAATCATCGAGGTGTACTTACCCACTTCGCTTTCCACTTGTTTACTCATGGTTTGCGACAATGCCGCCTGCTCCGCCGCTAATGCATCGGCCATTTCCTGCTCTTGATCGGCACGGGCTTTGGCATCCGCTTTAGCTTTAGCATCCGCTTTAGCTTTAGCATCTGCTTTAGCTTTAGCATCTGCTTTAGCTTTGGCATCCGCTTTAGCTTTGGCATCCGCTTTAGCTTTGGCATCAGCCTCCGCTTTAGCTTCCGCATCTGCTTTTTGCTTACGGTCAGTTTCAGCTTTCACTGCAGCAGCTTCTTCAACCTTGCGTTTTTCAGCGGCTTTTTGTGCAGCGTCTTCAGCAACCTTACGCTCCTGCTCTTTCAGCTTGCGGTCGGCTTCGGCTTTGACCGCTTTTTCCTTTTCCTGCTGCTGTTTCACCTGGGCTAATTTGGTCGCTTCATTGGCTTTTTGAATCTCAATTTCCTGCTGCTTACGTTCTTGCTCTAGCTGTTTAATCTGAGCTTGTTCGCGCTCGCGTGCCTGTTTCGCTTCTTGAGCTTTGCGTTCAAGCTCGGCTTGACGTTCTTGCTCACGGCGTTCGGCATCACGCTTTTCTTGCTTAAGTTTCTCAACTTGATTAGCCACTTTTTGCTGATCAACCATAACCGCTTTGATTGCTGGTGCGCTAACTTGTTGCATAGGCTCAGGTTTGTGAGAAAAATCTATTCCTAATGCCAGAATAATTATCACGCCAATATGAATACCCGCTGAAATTGACAGAGGTAATGTTACATCTGACTTATCTGCCACCTATTTCTCCTTGGGTGAATCCGTCATCAAACCGACTGATGGCACGCCAGCTTGCTGCAGTGTCACCATCAACTGAATCACTTTATCGTAAGGAATATTTCTATCGGCTTTAACCACAACAGGACGCTCAGGTTCAGTCACGATAAGTGCAGCCACTTCCGTTGCCAATTCTTCCAAATCCATAGGCACATTCGTTGAACCGCCTTTATTGAGGAAGTAATCACCGTCACCATCGATTGAAGCAACAATGGGCGGCTTACTGTCATTGGGTAACACTTCTGCCGCCCCTTGAGGTAGCTCAACTTTGACCCCTTGGGTCACTATGGGTGCTGTTACCATAAAAATAATTAACAGCACGAGCATGACGTCGATATAAGGCACCACGTTGATTTCAGCAACGGGGCGACGACGTTTGCGCTGATAAGCTGGTTGCATTATGCCCCTTCCTTCTCACTGTATGCTTGGCGATGCAAAATGCTGGAGAACTCTTCCATAAAGTTTGCGTAAGCCATTTCTAATTTATCGACTTGGGTCGAGAAACGGTTGTACGCAATTACCGCTGGAATTGCAGCAAATAAACCCATAGCCGTTGCAATCAAAGCTTCAGCAATACCGGGTGCAACCATAGCTAAGGTGGCATTTTCCATCGAACCAATAGCGATAAAAGAATTCATGATCCCCCATACCGTACCAAATAAACCGATATAAGGGCTAGTCGAACCAATCGTTGCTAATAACGGTAAGTTAGCTTCTAACTTTTCCATTTCGCGAGACAAGGTCACACGCATAGCTCGCGATGTACCATCCATGACGGCATCGGGCACTTTGCTATTTAATTTATTCAGGCGTGAATATTCCTTAAAGCCAGTCACAAATAATGACTCTAAACCGCTATTATCTGGACGAGATGATAATTCTTTATACAAACGGTTTAAATCAACACCTGACCAAAATTTGTCTTCAAACTTCGCCGATTTACTTTTTGCGGATGTCAGTAAGCTACGGCGTTGTAAAATCACCGTCCAAGACATCACCGACAAGCAAAGTAAAGTGAACATAACAAATTTCACTAATAAACTGGCTTGTAAAAATAACCCAACAATCGACATATCAGCTTGCACTGTCAAACTCCTGCACAATATTTAAGGGAATAGCTCGGGGACGCATACGTGATAGCGCAACACAAACAACCAGCACTGTGCCTTCACAATAACAGTCTCCCTGTTTATCGACCAAGCGTTGATGAAAGATCAACGAGGCCTTTTTCAACTCTATGACCTTAGTTTCAACAATAAGGTTCTGTTCAAAACGTGCTGCTTTGCGAAAATCGAGTTCCGCACGCTTTACGACAAAAGCGGTGTCGTCGGCTAATAACGCAGTCTGACTCACGCCAAGGGCTTTTAGCCACTCGGTTCGCGCGCGCTCAAAAAAGTTGAGGTAGTTCGAATGATAGACAACGCCACCAGCGTCGGTGTCTTCGTAATAGACTGAAATTGGCCAATGAAACATAATTTGAAAATAAGCAAATTTTGGTTGAAAAATTGACGCTTACTATACCTAGGGAAACAAGACTTGTGAATGACCCGATGAAGATATAGATAGGAATAGCGCGGGTTTCAGATGAATAGGGGCAATTGTAAAAGAGAATGGGGTCAAACGACCCCATTTTATTAACATAGTTAGTTATTTTGCGATAGCTTGTGGCAAAGTTAAGCCAAAACTCTGCCACAAGAAACTGTAGATGTCGGCAAATTCGTCGATCTTCATCGCCGTGGGCTTACCCGCTCCATGACCAGCATTTGACTCAATACGCATAATGACTGGTTTATTGCCCTGCTGTTTCTCCTGCAGCATGGCCGCAAACTTGAAACTGTGTAATGGCACAACACGATCATCATGATCCGCAGTCATTACCATAGTCGCAGGATAAGCTTGCGCTTTTACATTGTGATAGGGCGAATAAGCCAATAGCGCAGGGAATTGCTCTGCTTTATCGGCACTGCCGTATTCACTCGTCCAAGCCCAACCAATAGTGAACTTGTGGAAACGCAGCATATCCAACACGCCCACCGCAGGTAATACGGCAGCAAAAAGTTCAGGACGTTGAGTCACAGCAGCGCCCATCAACAGACCACCATTACTGCGGCCATAGGCACCGAGTTTAGAGCTGTTGGTGTATTTTTCGCTGACCAGATATTCAGCAGCAGCAAAATAGTCATCAAACACATTTTGCTTTTTGTCGAACATCCCCGCTTGATGCCAGCTTTCGCCATACTCAGCACCGCCACGTAAACTCGGCACGGCATAAATGCCACCCATGTCTAACCAAGCGATATTGGCAGGGCTAAAACGTGGTGTCATCGAAATGGCAAAACCACCATAGGCATAAAGTAATGTCGGATTTTGACCGTTTTTCACTAAGCCCTTTTTATAGGAGAGCATCATAGGCACACGCGTACCGTCTTTGCTGCTATAGAAAACCTGTTCAGAAACATAGTCATCGGGATTAAACGAGACTTTGGGTTTAGCAAAAACGGTTGAACCGCCAGTTTTAAAATCAAACTTATAGGTGGTTTCAGGCTGAATATAACTATTAAACACATAGTAGAAATAATCTTTGCTGGCTTTACCAAAAGGCCCTGTCACATTGCCAAGACCAGGTAATGCCACATCTTGACGCTTCTGACCACCCATACTGTAAATCGATAATTGACCTAACACATCATGTAAATAACTCACCACTAAATGGTCATTAATAATGGCGACATTATTAATCGGATCTTTAGACTCAGGAATAATCGTTTGCCATTGCGATTTATCACTATTGCGGGTGTCAATCGCAATCACTTTACCGTTAGGTGCCTCTAAGTCAGTTTTGAAATAAAACACTGAACCATCATTACCGAGAAACTCATATTCAGCTTCTAATTTGAGGATCAATTCCACCACTTGGGATTTAGGCTCAAATAACGATTTATAGAAGAAACGATTACGCTTATCCGTACCTTGAGAAATCGACAGTAATAAGTATTCACCTTTCTCAGAGACATCAATGCCAAAGCCCCAATCTTTATTCTGTGGACGCTCATAAATCAATAGATCTTGATGTTGGTCTGTGCCTAATTTGTGGTAATACACTTTTTGGTTAAAATTAACGTCAGCTAAGACATCCCCCCCTGCTGGGGCATCATAACGGGCATAAAACACGCCTTGGTTTTCTTTATCCCACACTGCGCTAGAAAATTTAATCCATTTCAGTTCATCGCCCAGTTTCTTACCGGTTGCAATATCAACGAACTGCCATTGCTGCCAATCTGAGCCAGAATTTGAAACGCCATAGGCTAAAATTTTACCGTCATTACTCACAGCAACGCCGGATAAGGCAACAGTACCATCCGCAGACAGTTTATTTGGGTCAAGAACAGGCTTTTCAACACCATCTAAACCTTTAACGTACAAAACCGATTGCGCCTGTAGGCCATCATTACGGTAGTAAAATTGATTGTCGCCGTTTTCAAACGGAGCAGAGACTTTTTCGTAATTCCAAAGTTCTGTAATACGTTCGACCACAGCTTGTTTATTGGGGATCTTAGCGAGGTAGGCTTGACCAAAGTCTTGTTGTTCTTTTACCCACTCTTCAGTTTCAGGCGTATTGGCCTCCAGATGACGATAAGGGTCGGCCACAGCGACACCATGAATGGTTTCGACGAGGTCATCTTTTTCAGTAACAGGGTAAACGAGTTTAGTTGCGCTTGCCTGCTCAGTCGAATTTTGCTCAGGTGCATTGCCACTTTGGCAGGCACCGAGTGCCATCCCCAATGTGGCCACTAACAAACCTTGCTTTGCAAGGCGAAATCTTAATGCCATCGTGTTGTCGTCCTTCTTATGGTTTCGGGCTTAAGGCCTTTTCAGCAAGTACTATACAAGCAAAAAAAATCATGGCAATGGCGTAACTTAATATGAAGTTTTTTAAGCTGTATCGTGAATTTAACAAAATAGCAGCAAGGATAAGCTTATTGAAGTGTATTATTATGCATTAATAGTGAGTTATAAGTTATTAATCAAGGTAAATAGTGACTTAAGTGATATAAATCACCTTTGTAGCCATTAGAATTACTAATGTTTATGGGCAATTTTTCTCGTTTGTTTTACAACAGGTTTCCCAATAGAATGTGCTTGTTTTCAGGAGATAACTGCTTGCAGATATCGAAAACAAAGAACTTTTAAACTGGTGTGTTCCCAACACTTCAGTTTCTTTTCTGGTTCTTATGCTTGACTTCCTTCCTTCAATTTGTTGATTGCAAATGCATTATTTTTGCGGCCCGCTTAGTTTAAGCGGGCTTTTTTTTAGCATTTCAAACACAATCCTGATTATTGCAACGGCCAAGTTTTATACATCATCGATATTACTCGTACTTATCCCACTCTCGCTTTCTGCAGTACTTGTTGAGGTGGATATGTCATCACTACAAATTAAAAAATCTCATTATTTTTACCCATACTCGCAAATTGAGCGAATCATTCGATTAAAGTGGCATACTGCCTGAACTCTCCTTCTTTTAAAAACGACAATGCCAAGTCATAAACTTGGCATTGGAAAACACTTAAAACCTAGGTAAAAAAATCACTAAAAAGGTTTACTGATCCGTATAACAACGCGACGGTTACGCGCCCTTTCATCCATATCATCATTGGAAGCCACATGACGACGCTCACCATGCCCGAATGTGACAATACGATCTTGAGGAATACCACTGGCAACAAAGAACTCTTTTACCGACGCAGCTCGTGTATCCGATACTTTCTGGTTTACTGAACGGCCACCATAACTGTCGGTATATGCATCCACCAGCACTAACTCTACCAAGGGATCATAAGCTAAATATTCTTGCACCCGAGACAGTTGTTGCTGGGAGAAACGAGTTAAATCGGTTCCGCCTTCATCGTAATTTAATACAGTAAAAGCGATATCTTCAAAGCTATAGGGCAATAAATGCGCTAGACAAGCTTTAAACTCAGTATATTTACGGCCAAAATTAGCTGAAGACAAACCCACAGCTATCTTATTCGACTCGTTATACCAATCAGCATAGTAAAACGTTGGTTCCATACCGCGACTCAACTCTGCCAACATAGACCAAGCTGCGCGCTTAGGCACTTCACCGTTAAAGTACTTTTGATAATGTAATGAAGTGATCTCTTTCGATACCACACCAGGACGCCACTGCGGCGCGCGGCTAATTAATTTCGCCTGCGTCACTTGATCAGGTTTTACCCACATATCTAAGGTAAAAGTCATATTCTGCTGTTTACCCGCTTCACTGGTAAAAATCGCTTTACCGTAAGAAGGAATATCATGCTCAAGGCGACAGACGATGGGAGTATTTTCACTCACTCGCCACTGGGAATCACTTAAAGAGGCGACATAATGGCGCAACTCTGCCATTGCAGTTGCTGGAACGCATAAAATTGATACTAATATCAGTTTTCGCCACATAGCCTTTACTCATGTTTAATCGGTTACATGGCTTTATCGGCAAACTATTTAGTTCCTTTAGCTCATAAAACCACCAATCAAGCATGACACACCCCAACACATTTAGCATAATAGCGCCCTGTGAATTTTCTTGAGTACTTTATGAGTGACATTTGCGACGCGAACAAATTGAAATACCGATTTCGAGGCTACTTTCCCGTAGTTATTGATGTCGAAACTGCGGGCTTCAACTCTCAAACCGATGCGTTGCTAGAAATTGCCGTCACCCTACTAAAAATGGACAATGAAGGTGTGATAGGAATCGATAAAACCCTACACTTCCACATTGAGCCCTTTGAAGGCGCAAATTTAGAACCCGAAGCGTTAGCATTCAACGGTATTGATCCCACTAATCCGTTACGGGGAGCGGTGAGCGAGAAAGAAGCCTTTTTAGAAATATTTAAAGCCGTGAAGAAAGCCCAAAAAGCCTCCGACTGCCATCGCAGTATCATAGTGGCGCACAATGCGGCATTCGATCATGGTTTTGTGAGTAAGGCGATAGAACGTTGCGACTTAAAACGCTCGCCGTTTCATCCTTTTGCCACCTTTGACACAGCAACGCTCGCCGGACTCGCCATTGGTCATACCGTACTTGCCAAGGCATGTATTATGGCGGGTATTCCCTTCGATAATAAAGAAGCCCATTCGGCGCTATATGATACCGAACGTACCGCGGAGCTTTTTTGTCATATCGTGAATCGTTGGAAATCATTAGGTGGCTGGCCATTACTGGCTGTGGATGCGCAGGATGCAGAAAGCGGTACTGTGGAATAAATTGAACAGTTAACAATAGATCTTCAGCAATGAAAAACAAAAAAGCTGCCATTGGCAGCTTTTTTCATTTAACAGGCGACTGTGATTAGAAAAGTACTAATTACAGTGAGCTTGCGTTTTCAGACAGGTAAGCAGCAACACCTTCAGTGCTTGCATTCATACCTTTATCGCCTTTTTCCCAACCAGCAGGACAAACATCACCGTGCTCTTCATGGAATTGCAGTGCATCGATCATACGTAGCATTTCATCAACGTTACGGCCTAATGGCAGATCGTTAACGACTTGATGACGAACCATGCCTTCTTTGTCGATCAAGAATGAACCACGGAAAGCCACACCCGCTTCTGGATGCTCAACATCGTATGCTTTACAGATTTCATGTTTAACGTCAGCCACTAGCGTGTATTTAACTTGGCCAATACCGCCTTTTTCAACTGGGGTGTTACGCCATGCATTGTGGGTAAACTGAGAATCGATAGACACACCAATCACTTCTACGCCACGCTTAGTGAACTCTTCCATACGGTGATCAAAAGCGATCAACTCTGATGGGCAAACGAAAGTGAAGTCAAGTGGATAGAAGAATACGACGGCTGGTTTGCCTTTGATGGCTGCAGTCAAGTTAAAGCTATCAACGATTTCGCCAGAACCTAATACAGCTGCAGCAGTAAAATCAGGAGCCTGACGGCCTACTAATACGCTCATTTTATATCTCCATCTATGAGTTGAACTAAGTGTAAGGCAAGATGCCTTCTAGCCAGTATGTTCTCAACCTAGGTCAAGTTAAATCCTTACTGATTAAAAGGTGTTCTTACCAATCAAATCCTTAGGCATTATAAGTCGTGTGCTGTGCCTTACAACCTATTTAAGACCAATATCACATTTTTCAAGGGTATTTCCGTTTTGCCTGACTAAGGATAGAGCATTCTGCGTACCGAGTGTGCGGAGCAATCCACATTCGGCTAACAGACAAAACCCAGCATGATCACATTTTCAGATATTTTTCAGATAAGCCCTCGGCAAACTGGACATCCACTGCCTTTGCAGTCGAAAATAGCTCCTTTGGCTTAAAGAATTAAGAAAATTGATAATGAATGCAGTCGTAATTGCAGTGTGCTTAATGTTAGCACTCAGTTTAGCTAGGGTGAATGTGGTTATTGCCCTGACCGTGAGCGCCCTCGTGGCGGGATTGGTAGGCGGAATGGATCTGCACCAAACTATAGATGCCTTTAATACAGGCTTAGGTGGCGGCGCACAAATTGCGCTCAGTTATGCATTATTAGGCGCCTTCGCTGTCGCACTATCGCATTCAGGCTTAACGACGCTGATTTCTAGAAGCATCATTAGTAGCCTTGGACAAGATCCTAATCCCACTAACACTAACTGGGTACGCTGGTTACTGCTGTTATCGCTACTCGTTATGTCGATGGCTTCACAGAATATTTTACCGATCCATATCGCCTTCATTCCGATTTTAGTGCCACCACTCTTACATGTGATGACCAAACTGAACATCGACCGCCGCCTTGTGGCTTGTGTTCTCACCTTCGGCCTAGTCACCACCTATATGATTTTACCGATTGGTTTTGGTGGCATTTTCTTAAATGATATTCTGCTTTCCAACTTAACCAGCAATGGCTTAGCCGCTGCTCGCGAGCAAATTCCGCCAGCCATGTTAATTCCAGCGGCGGGTATGGTCGTAGGGTTACTCACAGCAGTATTCATCAGTTACCGTAAACCTCGGACTTACGACGAGGCAAAAGTGTTAGTCGCTGAACCTGAAGAAAATCTCAACAAACGCAATATCATCATTGCTGCACTGGCGATATTAGCCACTCTCGTCGTACAACTTGAAACTGACTCTATGATTTTTGGTGCCTTAGTCGGCTTCATGATTTTCAGTTTTTCGGGTGCCTTGAAGCATGTCGCCGACCAAGATATCTTCAACCAAGGTGTGCGAATGATGGCCAATATCGGCTTTATCATGATTTCAGCCGCAGGCTTTGCCGCTGTAGTGAAAGAAACCGGTGAAGTGGGTACGCTTGTGGCCTCGCTTAGCGACATCATTGGGGATAATAAAGCCCTCGCAGCCTTCTTGATGTTACTGGTTGGTCTACTGATCACTATGGGAATTGGGTCGTCTTTCTCCACCATTCCAATTATCGCGACGATATATGTACCATTGGCATTAAGTTTTGGTTTTTCAGTAGCGGCCACAATCGCGTTAGTTGGCACTGCCGCCGCGCTGGGTGATGCGGGCTCGCCAGCATCAGATTCCACCTTAGGTCCCACTGCAGGTTTGAATGCCGATGGTCAACACGATCACATTCGTGACAGCGTGATACCAACATTTATCCACTACAATATTCCACTATTAGTGTTTGGTTGGATTGCAGCAATGGTGTTGTAACACCGGACAACACACTCAATAAAAAGGCCGAATTGTATTGCAATTCGGCCTTTTAGATCGAGCGCCCAAATATTAACAAGCGATATGAATAGGCATGTTAACAAGCACAGGAACGATTATTTAGTACCAAAGATTTTATCGCCCGCATCACCCAAACCAGGCAGGATATAACCTTTCTCGTTTAAGCATCTATCGATAGCGGCAGTATATAGTTCGATATCCGGATGCGCTGCCTCTAAGGCTTTAATGCCTTCAGGCGCAGCCACTAGCACTAAGGCCTTAATTGAAGTACAACCGCGCTTTTTCAATAAATCGACGGTCGCAATCATAGAACCACCCGTCGCCAACATAGGGTCGACAACTAAGGCGATACGCTCGTTCATGTCGCTGGCCAGCTTCTCAAAATAAGGCACAGGCTCAAGGGTCTCTTCATCACGGTAAATACCGACAACTGAGATACGCGCACTTGGAATGTGCTCGAGTACGCCGTCCATCATGCCCAAACCCGCACGCAAAATTGGTACGACAGTGACTTTTTTACCTTTGATTTGATCGACTTCAACCGGACCATTCCAGCCTTCAATCGTCACCGTTTCAGTTTCGAAATCTGCGGTAGCTTCATAGGTTAATAAACTACCCACTTCGGCGGCTAGTTCACGGAAACGTTTAGTGCTAATGTCACCTTCGCGCATTAAACCGATTTTGTGACGCACTAAAGGATGTTTAACCTCGACAACTTTCATTTTTCTCTCCTGCTTATTTTTCGGCGTATTATTTTAGGCAAATTTTTCAGATTCTAGTTGATTTGTTTACTAGGTAAAACAGAAAGTTTTGCCATTCGGTCTAATCGTGAGCTATCTCGCAAGAATAATCCCCAATCGTCTAAGATACCTACTGTGATTTACTATTTTGTGACCAAACTCAAGACCTCTAAAAATAGAATATCTCGCATTCAGACCAAAAAAACTCCGCCAAGGGGCATAAATCCAAATCATGACTTTCGACCCCTAGCACAAGCTGGTAGAATACCGCCGCATAAAATCCAATAACGATGTACCCGAGAGGATCCCTCCGTGAGCACACCTACCCCACTGAGCTATAAAGATGCCGGCGTTGATATTGATGCAGGTAATGCACTGGTAAGTAACATTAAAGCAGCCGTTAAACGTACCCGTCGTCCAGAAGTTATGGGCAACTTAGGTGGTTTTGGCGCCCTATGTGAAATCCCCACTAAATACAAACAACCGGTTTTAGTGTCTGGCACCGACGGTGTTGGGACTAAATTACGTTTAGCTATCGACTATAAAAAACATGACACTGTCGGCATAGACTTAGTCGCCATGTGTGTGAACGATCTGATCGTTCAAGGCGCTGAGCCACTGTTTTTCCTCGATTACTACGCAACAGGCAAGCTTGATGTTGAAACGGCAACGTCCGTCGTCAACGGCATCGGCGAAGGTTGTTTCCAATCTGGTTGTGCGTTAATTGGCGGTGAAACCGCTGAAATGCCAGGCATGTATGAAGGTGAAGATTACGACCTAGCGGGTTTCTGCGTGGGTGTAGTTGAAAAAGCCGACATTATTGACGGTAGCAAAGTGGCAGCGGGTGATGCGCTTATTGCATTAGCCTCAAGCGGCCCTCATTCAAATGGTTACTCTTTAGTACGTAAAGTATTAGAAGTGAGCCAAGCAGACCCTCAACAAGATCTCAACGGCAAACCGCTGATTGAACATCTACTTGAGCCAACCAAAATTTACGTAAAATCATTGCTCAAACTGATTGAAGCATCTGATGTCCATGCGATGGCGCACATTACTGGCGGCGGCTTCTGGGAAAACATCCCGCGCGTACTGCCAGATAATTTAAAAGCGGTTATCCAAGGCGATTCATGGCAATGGCCTGCTGTTTTCAGTTGGTTAATGGAAAATGGCAACATTGCAGAATACGAAATGTATCGCACCTTCAACTGTGGCGTCGGCATGTTAGTTGCGCTGCCAGCCGATAAAGTGGATGCAGCACTTGCATTACTGGCTGCAGAAGGCGAACAAGCATGGCTTATCGGTGCTATCGCACATCGTGAAGGCAATGAAGAGCAAGTGGAGATCCTGTAATGCCCCAGAGCTGTCGTGTAGTTGTATTAATTTCCGGAAATGGCAGTAACCTGCAAGCGGTTATCGACGGTTGCGACGATAATCTGCAGGCCGAAGTTGTCGGAGTCATCAGTAATAAACCCGATGCCTATGGCCTAGTGCGCGCCCATCATGGCGAAATTGATACCAGCTGCGTGATAGCTCACCAAGGTGAATCTCGCTCTGAATACGATGCACGTTTAATGACTGTGATTGAAAAGTATCAGCCCGATTTAATCGTGCTGGCGGGATTTATGCGGATCTTAACTGATGATTTCGTGAATCATTACCTAGGTCGCATGATCAATATTCATCCTTCGCTGCTACCTAAATATACTGGCTTAAACACCCATCAACGTGCCATAGACGCGAACGATAGCGAACATGGTGCTAGCGTGCATTTTGTCACGCCTGAGCTGGATGCAGGCCCGGTGATTTTACAGGCCAAAGTGCCTGTTTATGAAGACGATACGGCTGATATGCTCGCCGCCCGCGTGCATGAGCAAGAACATGCCATTTATCCGCTCGTGGTGAAATGGTTTAGTCAGCAACGTCTTAACATGCAAAATGGCCAAGCCTATCTCGATGGCAACCTTATCGGCCCAAGCGGTTACGCGCCCGATTAGTTCCACTTGATAGTAAGTTGTACCAATCAAAAAAATAGAGACCTTCTGGTCTCTATTTTTTTAACTATTTTCAACAAAAGCATTGTTTTCTTAGGCAATGTGGCATTAGATAACTTAACGAAAAAGTGATTTTTGATCGGCATGACAAGAGACTATTAGATGAAAAATATTATCTGCGATATCGATGGTGTACTACTGCACGACAATAAACTGATCCCCGGCAGCGACAAATTTATCCAGCGCATTTTAGAGCAAGGCAATCCGTTAGTGATATTGACTAACTATCCCGTACAAACGGGTAAGGATCTGCAAAACCGTTTAAGTGCCGCTGGTATTGATATTCCTGAAGAATGCTTTTACACCTCTGCCATGGCCACCGCCGACTTTTTAAAACACCAAGAAGGCAGCAAGGCCTATGTCATTGGCGAAGGCGCCCTCACCCACGAACTCTACAAAGCAGGCTTTACCATTACCGATATTAATCCCGATTTTGTGATTGTCGGTGAAACCCGCTCCTACAACTGGGAGATGATCCATAAAGCGGCAGGCTTCATCGCACGCGGCGCGCGCTTTATTGCCACTAACCCCGATACTCACGGTCCAGCCTACAGCCCTGCTTGTGGTGCACTCTGCTCACCCATCGAACGTATTACCGGTAAGAAACCTTTCTACGTGGGCAAACCGAGTGCTTGGATTATTCGCTCGGCGCTTAATCATATTGATGGACACTCGGAAGATACTGTCATCATAGGCGACAATATGCGTACCGATATTTTGGCGGGCTTCCAAGCTGGGCTTGAAACCATTCTGGTCACCAGTGGTGTGAGTAAGCTCGAAGATATCGACAAAGAACCCTTCCGCCCGAACCATGTGTTTGCCTGCGCTGGCGATATCGACGTTGTTTAAACAGATGTCTAATCCTACGTCTAGCAATTCATCCTTGCCAGTCGCTTAAACATTACCTATGCAACACGCCTCGCCCAAAGGCGTATTGCATAGGGTAAAGCAACATTAAGTAACATATTCGCCTTCTTCTCAGCCTTGTGGCTCACAGCGGCTTGCTTCATGATAAGCCTCGCTTCTGATTGATTAACATAAATCTAAAATACCGTAATTAAAACAACAGTAGGATTAACCTATGCGACGTCTGTATCCCCTCTGTGCGTTGGCCATGCTCAGTGCCTGTAGTCCAAATGTATCAGAGCCTGATGGCAACAGCACTTTGGCTGAACTCAAACCAGTACAGTTTAATGAAGCGCGCTTTAGAAATGATATTAAAGCCCTGTCATCCGATGAATTTGAAGGCCGTGCGCCCACCACTCACGGTGAAAAACTCACCTTGGATTATTTGACCAAAGCCTTTACAGAGATGGGACTCAAGGGCGCGTACCAAGGCAGCTTTTTACAACCTGTGCCTATGGTGAGCTATACCGCAGATGAAGCGCAGCAAGTCACGCTGGCAGGATTACCCTTTAAATACCGAAAAGATCTAGTGCTCAGCAGTCGCCACGATAACGGTGGTATTAGTATTGAGAACGCGCCATTAGTCTTCGTCGGCTATGGGGTGAACGCCCCTGAATATGGTTGGAATGATTACCAAGATCTCGACATGAAAGGCAAAATCGCGGTGATCTTAGTGAACGATCCCGGCTTTGCTCGCCCTGACTCGGGTAAATTCAACGGCAAAGCCATGACCTATTACGGCCGTTGGAGCTACAAATTTGAAGAGGCCAGTCGACAAGGCGCACTCGGCGCACTGATTATCCATGATACCGAGCCCGCCTCTTACCCTTGGTCCGTGATAGAAAATAGTTGGACTGGACCACAGCAAGATCTGGTCCTCAGTAAAGCAGAACAAGATAGCCGTATCCAAGTCGAAGGCTGGCTTACACTGGACGCAGCTACACAACTGTTCGATAAAGCCGGTTTATCACTGCCTAATTTAATGGCACGCGCCGCCGACAGCCCCATCAATTTATCCCTTGAACAAACGGCCAACATCGCCTTTAAAAATAAAGCCGAATACGCGAATAGCTACAATGTGGTCGCCACACTCCCCGGCAGCACACAAGCCGACGAGCAAATCCTCTACACCGCCCATTGGGATCACATAGGTAAAGACGAGACAAAAGCAGGCGATCAGATTTATAACGGTGCAATGGATAATGCCTCGGGCACTGCCGGCATTCTCGAAATCGCCAGACAATTAGCCGACAATGCGAAACAAGGCCATGGTTTAGCGCGCTCGGTCACCTTTATTGCCACCACAGGTGAAGAACAGGGCTTACTCGGTTCACGCTATTACGCCGCTAATCCACTTTATCCTATCGACAAAACCGTGGCAGTGTTAAACCTCGACAGCACTAATATCTATGGCAAAACCAAAGACTTTACCATCGTCGGCAAAGGTAAATCTGAGTTAGAAACTTATCTTATCGATGCGGCTAAACAACAAAACCGCATCGCCATGGGTGAGAAAAATCCCGCTTCGGGCGGTTTCTTCCGTTCAGATCATTTCAGCTTTGCCAAACTAGGCGTGCCCGCCGTCTTTGCCGGCGGCGGTAGCGACCCCGTTGATGAAGCCACGGCTGCTTATAAAACTCAGATGCAAGCGACAATGAAAGGCTGTTATCACAATGTCTGCGATGAATATCGTGAAGATTGGGATTTGAGCGGCGCGCTGCAAGACTTGCAAATCTACTACCAAGTCACACGCACATTGGGCAACAGTGAAGATTGGCCGGGATATTATCAAGGCACAGAATTCAATAGCCTGCGCCCAGCCAAAACAACGCTGGTAACGGACGCAAAATAACAGGCTAAGTCAGTGGCTTCTTACGAAAGGCAGCTGGGTTAGTCGTCTCTTATTGACGCCTGCTAGTCGCACCTGTGAAATAAAGCGCCAGCTGAATAAAGAGCCTCCTGCGCCAGCCAAAGCGCCAAACAAGACCTACAAGCACGTGAACCATTCACGTGCTTTTTTGTTTTCAGCTCACAAAAATGCAGTTATCGCGAAATATCCATTCCACAACGCCATTATGAATAGGCTTATGCCATTTGTTGATGTCAAACTCGACGCATTAATTGATTAAAAATAAAACACTTAAACGAGCCAACTCATTATTTATGGTCTTTTTTAACGGTTTTTCTGTCATCGACACTTTTTTAAAACACATTGTGAATTCCCCAAAACCCCTCACACCAAATCAAAAAATAAAAACAAATCATCAAAAATAACTCGAATTAAATGAATTATTCTCAAATAAAACCATAAAACATAAACACCTAAATCAACAAAAGCGTCAATAAACAGATAAAACATCAAAAATAGTGTTTGGCAAATGCCTAAATTGCTGGCACATTAAACCTCAATTGAGACATCCTCAAATGACAGACAGTGTGGGAGTTGTACTATGTGTTCAATCTTTTCGATTTTAGATATCCAATCTGATGCCAAAGAACTGCGCCAAGTCGCGCTAGAAATGTCTAAGCTCATGCGCCACCGTGGCCCTGACTGGTCAGGTATTTATGCCAGTGATAAGGCAATTCTTGCCCACGAACGTTTAGCGATTGTTGACATTGAACACGGTGCCCAGCCACTGCTGACCGAAGATGGCAGCTTGATCCTTGCGGTCAACGGCGAAATCTATAACCACAAAGAATTGAAAGCCCAATTAGGCGATAAGTACAGCTATCAAACCAACTCTGACTGCGAAGTGATCTTGGCGCTGTATCAAGAATACGGCACTGAATTTCTTGATAAATTAAACGGTATCTTCGCCTTTGTGTTATATGACAAAGCCCAAGACAGATACCTTATCGGCCGCGATCACATGGGTATTATCCCGCTATACACGGGCCGTGACGCTGCGGGTAACTTCTATGTTGCCTCCGAAATGAAAGCCTTGATGCCAGTGTGTAAAACGGTAGAAGAATTCTTACCGGGCCAATATTTGTACTCAAGCGATGCCGCTGCGGTGAAATACTACACTCGCGATTGGCAAAGCTATGATGCGGTTAAAGATAACCCAGCCAGCCAAGAAGAATTGCGTGACGCATTAGAAGCGGCGGTCAAGCGCCAATTAATGTCAGACGTGCCCTATGGTGTGTTGCTGTCGGGCGGCTTAGATTCATCGATCATTTCCGCCGTGACGCAAACCTTTGCTAAACGCCGCATTGAAGACGATGGCGAAACCAACGCTTGGTGGCCACAGTTACATTCCTTTGCCGTCGGCCTTGAAGGTGCGCCAGATTTAATCGCCGCCAAAAAGGTCGCCGAAGCGATTGGTACGATTCACCATGAGATCCATTTCACCTTCCAAGAAGGCTTAGATGCGATTAAAGAAGTGATCTATCACTTAGAAACCTACGATGTCACCACCATACGTGCTGCCACGCCAATGTATTTAATGGCGCGAAAAATCAAAGCGATGGGCATTAAAATGGTGTTGTCGGGTGAAGGTGCTGACGAACTATTTGGCGGCTATTTATACTTCCATAAAGCGCCAAACGCACAGGCATTCCACGAGGAGTTAGTCCGCAAACTCGATAAACTGCATCTGTTCGATTGTCTGCGAGCCAACAAAGCCATGGCCGCTTGGGGATTAGAAGCTCGCGTGCCCTTCCTCGATAAAGAGTTTATGGATGTGGCGATGCGCATCAACCCTGAAGCGAAAATGTCTAAGGATGGCCGTATTGAGAAACATATTCTGCGTAAAGCCTTTGAGCATAAATTGCCAAAAGAAGTGGCGTGGCGTCAAAAGGAACAATTCAGTGACGGAGTGGGCTACTCTTGGATTGACGGTTTGAAAGAACAAGCTGCAGCGCGGGTGGATGATTTACAATTGGCGAACGCGAAATTCCGTTTCCCATACAACACGCCAGAAACCAAAGAAGCCTACTTCTATCGCTGCTTCTTTGAGGAACATTATCCACTGAGCGGCGCTGCAGAAACGGTTCCAGGCGGTAAATCCGTCGCCTGTTCAACGCCAGAAGCATTGGCTTGGGACGAAAGCTTACGCGGCATTATCGACCCATCGGGCCGAGCCGTACGCTCAGTGCACACCTCAAGTTATTAATAGCCTAACGTTGAAGGACTAAGTTCATAAATTAGGTTGATGAGCTAGATTGATGAGCTAAGTTAATTAGATTGATGAACTGGTTAAAACTGCAAACCACAAGCGCCACCCTAGGGTGGCGCTTGTATTTTAATGCTTTTTACTTTTATTGCTTACTCGCGTACAAAATGGTGACTTAGCTAAAATACCAAACTAGGCCGACAGCGCACTGAATGGCTGGATTTGAGCCTGAGTATGAGCGTTAGTATGAATTTGAGTCTTGTCGTTGGTTTGCACTTGAGTTTGAAAATAAGCATTACTCTGCGTCAATGCCATCGGATCTTGGGTTAAAAACTGCTTTCCAGCACTCAGCCCCGCATGATAATCATGGCGTAAATCCGCATCGGTACTGCCCAGCAATTTACTTTGCAAATTTTCAGCAGCAAAAATCTGCACTATCTCCACATCCTCTGGTGGATTAGCGATAAAGTCCAATTCATCCTGATAGGCTTGTTCGTGCTGCACTAAGTAATCTATGGTTTTCGGGCAAAAGCCAGAAACACAAATCCAAGATTTTAATTTGTGAACCCAAGCCGATTGCGCCTGAAAATCCTCGCTCACAGTACGGATCACCACAATTTTGCGGGCACCTCGACGATAGGCCTCACGCACAGGTAAAGGCGCAGCTAAGCCGCCATCGAGATAAAAATCACTATCAATACCTTCGCTTAATGCAGCGCCATGATCAGAGGCGCTGTTATCAGAAGCGCTATGATTAGCCGCGCCGTTATTAGAAGCCTTGTCGCTATTACAGGCGTTGTCACTCAGCCAAGGCGTGAGTTTCACCCCTTGTTTATATAAAAATGGTAATGCGCTAGAAGCTTTTAGCAATTCGCGCCACTGGCCTTTACTGCTTGGACTTAAAAAATAACCTTTGCGATCACTGGCATTAGTGGTGGTGATCAGTAACTGCCGATGACCGAGTGAGGCTGTCGCCGCGTTAAGATCTAATTTAAACATCCCTTGTCGAGTCTGCTCAAAATACCAATCTAAATCGACTACATTGCCGCCGACTAACCCGCGACCGAGTCGATAGAAGCGTTTATGACGCGATAAACCGCGGATTAAGCGCTTGGCATAACCCTTTTGGCGGGCCAAAAAACTGCTGAGATTCTGTGAGCCTGCTGAGGTACCGATAAACAAATCAAAGGGATCGAATCCGCCATCAAGCCAAGCATCGAGCACGCCTGCGGTGAATATACCCCGCTGACCGCCACCTTCTGCAATCAGGGCCACCTGTGGGCTAGCGTTAGATTGAGCGTCTTTGGAGGTTAAGTGGCTGACGGCGTGCATAGGAAAACCTTATCGAATAATTCATATAAGGCGAGTCTAAACAAGCTGAATGAGAAAATATAACGGATAGAAACTATCATCTTAATAGGTAAACACTATTAAGATGATAGTTACACAAGGTTAATCCATGCTAAAGGCACGAATACAGACAGAGAGCTACGGCGGTTATTCGCGCAAGATTAACCCATTCGCTCCAGCTTGCTCATCATCATTAACGAACAAGCTATTTTTACATCAATGCATTAAAACTTATGACTCAGTTCAAGCGTGATATTACGCGGCTCACCGGGGAAATGGCCATTACGCTCGCTAAAACCACTGACGGCATATTCTTTATCGAAGATATTTTTAAGATTTAAGCGAACTTGAGTTTGATCCCACTGGGTCGTCCAGCTCATGTCAAAAATCGTATGGGGCTTCACCGTTTGGCCATCGAGGCTGAACTGTTCACCCACGTAATCCATGCCAAAGGCAATCGCCGAATCGAGTGCATTGATATCGTAACGGGTCCATATCCCTGCTTGATGGCGTGGCGCATTGGCAAAGTGCTTACTATCAAACGTATTGGTTAAACTGTCGTTCGTTACCCCTTTAACCACTTCGGTCTCGTTATAGGCATAGTTTGCCGTGACGGTCAGGTTATCGGTTAAATCCCCCACCAGCGTCCATTCAAGGCCTTGACTGTGTACTTCACCCAAATTAAGTAAAGCGGGAATACCATCGTCATCGCCAGTATCTAAAGGGTTAGCTTGGGCGACATTTTGTTTTTCAATACGATACACAGCAAGCGTGGTCATAAACTGGCCATCAAGCCATTCATTTTTCATCCCAAGTTCAATTTGATTGCCCGTTTCTGGATCGAGGAAACCGTCACCAATATCTTCAGCTTGATTGGTTAAAGATGCTGGATTGAAGCTCTCTGAGTAATTCAAATAAAAGGACATTGAATCGATTGGACGATAATTAAGCCCTGCTCTTGGCGTTATCGCGTTATCGCTGAAAGAGAACCCGGTATTTTTATCATAATCATCAAACTGGCTAAAACGCAAACCAGCAATCAATGACCACTGTTCATTAAAGTGCAGATGTTCCTGTACATAAATGCCGTAACGGTTAGCGCGGGTACCATCGGTATTTTTATCCTTCAAGTTGTAACTATTAGGGTTGGTTTCACCATAGTTAAGGTCAAAAATATTCAGGTTACCAACACCATCTTTATCAGTCGCCAATTTGTACTGATATTCGGTTTCGACATAGTGATAGTCGCCGCCGAACAGGAATTCATGTTCAAAACCTAAAGCATCGAATGCATAGACAAAATCATTGGTTAAACTGATTTCATCATTAGCCCGTACTTGAACTCGGTATTCACGCTTAATGGTGCCATCACCCATAATGGGCTTTTTATTGGCATCTAAGGTCGCCCAACCTCTCGATTCATGATATTGCTGCGTCGAATCATTATTCAGATAACGGATCTGAGTCTTGACCGAGAAATTATCGGTAAATTGATGATCGAGAATCGATTGCAGCACCAGTGCATCCATCTTCTGGAAGTCACTCTTCTCATTGGCATTATAGGATGGCGCAACCAGGAAGTTACCGTCATTATCGACAGGAACGCCGCGCAGTCGATTGCCACCTAAATCCTGCTTAATAATATCGAAAGTGGTAGTGAGCTTAGTATCATCACTGATTTCGTAGAGTAACCCACCCGCCACTTCGGCATTTTGGCTATCGGCATTATTTCGAAAGCTATCTTCCTGCTGATAATAGGCGCCAAAGCGATAGGCAAGATTTTGGGTTAAGCCACCGGTGAAATCCAGCGAGCCGCCCATCATATCCTCGCTGCCCGTACTTAAGGTCAGCTCTTTACTCTCGACAAAGGTTGGTTTTTTAGTGACATAGTTGATCATGCCGCCGGGTTCACCGCCGCCATAAAGTGCGGATGCAGGGCCTTTTAACACTTCAACCCGCTGCACATTAAAGAGTTGCGGCACAGAAAATCCCGAATAGGGATCGCCCTTTACCCCATCATAAAAGACGTTGGCATCGTCACGGAAACCGCGAAAGGTCACGCCAGAATAACTGAACTCACTTACGCCAGCGATTGAGCGGTATAAATCGGTAATATTGCGCGCTGCTTGGTCAACGATTAACTGCTCGGTCAGCACTTGCACCGACTGCGGCAATTCCATCACATTAATCGCCGTCTTAGTGCCAACCGTTGTTTCTTTATCGACGTACATTTGCATCGCGCGGCCATGGACGGTAATACGCTCAGGTGCTGCGAGTGTTATCTCCCCATCGGCTGCGGATTGAGTCGATGCAGGACTGGGAACTGGTGAGCTCGTAGACAAGGTCTGCTGTGGAGCCTCTTTATCGAGTACGGTTTCAGCGGCAAATGCCGACTGATGTTGAGCGAGTGCAAGTGCGATTAATGAGTAGGCGAAACGAGTCTTCACAGAATGTCCCCAGCGCGAGCGCATAAAAATGGCATAAACCAAAGGGTTTACAAATGTATTCAAACGAATTGGCCGTCATTATAAAGAATGATTTACGAATGACAATAATTATCATTTGAATTTACACAATTGTGAAAGGCGTTTAATAAATCATCGACATCAGCCCACATAATCCTTGTTATGTTTGGTTATGACTCAAACGAAAGAGAGCGCCAGTAACACAAACCTTCGATGGAAGTTTTTATGTGGAATGAGAAAGAGACGCACAGCATCAAGCTGATGTATTTGTGTGTAACCTAATAAAAACAAAAAGTTAAATATTTAAACGATATAAAAATAAAAACCAGCGACAGTGCGCTGGTTTTTGGCTGTTGTTGTGCTGTTCTTAAGCTGATTTAACTCAGCCTATAGGGTAAATGCTTAAAAGATAGCTTCATCCAATTGAGTTAGCATTTCACTCGCCTGCTCGATTTGCTTACGCAGACTGCGACCTTGCACCGCCCAGTAAGCCATGTAGAAATCGGCAGTTTTCAATTTAGCTTGGTAAAATGCGGTTTCTTCGGTGCCCTGCTCCAACGCCGCTAATGCCACCGCGGCACTTCTGGCCCACATCCATGCCAGTGCAGTCACCCCAAATAACTCCAGATAAGCCATAGAGGCTGCGCCGATAATGTCTGGATTGGTCGCAGCTTGTGCAGCTAAATAACCACTAGCCTTTTGCAAATCACCCGCACAATCCATTAAACCACTCACGTAGTGTTGCATCGCCGCATTCGTGCTATGTGACTTAATAAACTCAGTCACTAACGCCGACCATTGCTGCATCGCCGCGCCGCGGTCGCTAAGCAGCTTACGCCCCACTAAATCCAATGCCTGAATACCGTTAGTGCCTTCATAAATCAGTGCAATACGGCTATCACGCACAAATTGCTCCATACCCCACTCATGAATATAACCATGTCCGCCAAACACTTGCTGTGCATCGACACAGGCATTAAAACCACGGTTAGTGATAAAACCTTTCACCACTGGCGTGAACAGTGCCGCTAATTGGGAAGCAACTTTGGCTTTGGCGGGATCGGTATGACGCTCAGCTTCATCTAGCCACAAAGCTTGTTGTCCTACTAAGGCTCTTGCGCCTTCATTGAAAGCTTTTTGCGACAGCAACATGCGGCGCACATCGCCGTGAACCAAAATCGGATCGGCGGCTTTTTCGGGGGCTTTGGCACCGCTTAAGGCGCGGCTCTGTAATCTATCTTTGGCATAGGCTAGCGCATTTTGATAGGCGATTTCAGAGACGCCCAGCCCTTGCACGCCCACGCCTAAACGCGCTTGGTTCATCATAGTAAACATGGCGCGCAGTCCTTGGTGCGGCTCGCCAACAAGCTCGCCCAATGCACCTTCAAATACCATCACACAAGTTGAGTTACCGTGAATGCCCATCTTATGTTCAAGGCCACTGGCATATAAAGTGTTCGGTGCGCCTAAACTACCATCGTTATTCACTAATACTTTAGGCACGGCGAACAAAGATATGCCCTTCACACCTTCAGGTGCATCGGGCAAACGAGCTAATACGAGGTGCACTATGTTGTCGGTGAGTTGGTGATCGCCTGAGGAGATAAAAATTTTCTCACCGCTGATAGCAAAAACACCTTCGGATACTGGCACGGCTTTGGTGCGTAATAAGGCTAAGTCAGTACCGGCGTGGGACTCGGTCAAATTCATGGTCCCAGTCCATTCACCGCTAACCAGTTTACTCAAATATTTTTGCTTGAGCGCATCACTGCCGTGGGCATGGATGGCGGCATAGGCGCCATGGGTCAAACCGGGATACATGGCAAAGGCCATGTTGGTTGCCGTTTGTATCTCAGTGGCAAAAATCCCTACCACTTCGGGTAAGCCTTGGCCGCCATATTCAGGGGAGCAGGTCAGCGTAGGCCAGCCATTATCAACAAACTGCCGATAGGCATTATCAAATCCTTCCGGTGTAATCACCTTACCATCGACCAACTTACAGCCTTGCAGATCGCCGACACTATTGAGCGGTAACATCACTTCAGTACTAAAGTCGGCCATACCTTGCAGGATCGCATCGACAAGATCTGGATCGATTTCATCGAACCCCTTGAGTGCATCTTGCTGATAAATATTTAACATTTCATCGAGGATAAATTGATAGTCGCGCAGCGGCGCTTGATAAACTGGCATAATCGCTTCCCTTTTCTTGTTAGACTGCAACTCAACTAAGTGATCTGACCACTTTGGTGCTCTGACCACTTTAGCTAAATCTGCCGAAAAAGAAAGCACCTCAGTATCCGCCACAGACTTTTGTTTACACAAACGAACAGCGAAACCGTAAATTGATCGCAACAAAGCCTTATGTTATCGCGGAAAACTTTGTAAGCTAACTGCCTGTTTTTCTGATATGCAAGCAGAGTTAAGGATATTGCTACTATGGGTTCTGTCACTACTAAAAAACACGCCAACGGGCTCGATTATGTCGAAGTGAATACGGCGTTATGTCAGGCAAGAATTTTTTTGCAGGGCGCGCAAATAGACTATTTTCAATCCGTAGGCAAACCACCTTTGCTGTGGGTTTCATCGGCTGACGATTATCAACCCGGTAATGGGATCCGTGGCGGTGTGCCCGTATGCTGGCCTTGGTTTGGCATGAGTAGTGAAGCGAACTTTCCCCAACACGGTTTTGCCCGTACCCGCATTTGGGCGCTGGGATCGGTAGAAATGCGTAATCAGTTAGTGGATTTACGTTTTAGCTTAAAAATCAGTGAGCAAGATAAAATCTAT
The DNA here is from genome assembly GCF_025654245.1 of Shewanella sp. SM29. Classification (NCBI taxonomy): domain Bacteria; kingdom Pseudomonadati; phylum Pseudomonadota; class Gammaproteobacteria; order Alteromonadales; family Shewanellaceae; genus Shewanella; species Shewanella sp. SM29. The sequence goes on along the minus strand of NZ_JAKKRN010000014.1, from coordinate 21,097 downwards.
TGGCCGCATAACACAGAGGTCAGCGTGTTATTCACCCTAGGCGACACCCTAAGCATTAGCCTTGTGAATACCAATTTAGGCGATGAAACCGTCACGCTTACCCAAGCGCTGCACAGCTATTTCCCGATTGAGGATATCCACCAACTCAAAGCCAGCGGTTTTAGTGGGTCAAAATACATCGAATTTGCACAAGGGCCTTATCCGCAAAACACGGATGAAGTGCTGTTTGATCGTGAGACAGACCGTGTCTATACCGATCTCGGCCCTGCGCAGTTATTGCATACGCCGCAGGGGACAATCGAAGTCAGCCGTGAAAACAGCCAATCCGCCGTATTATGGAACCCATGGATTGAAAAGTCACAACGCCTTGGCCGATTTAATCCAGAGGATTATCTGACCATGGTCTGCCTAGAAGCGGCCAATGTATTAGAAGATAAAGTCGTGCTTGCTCCAGGTGAAACCCACAGTTTAGTGACCCATATTCGCTGGAAAGACTAACGATTAAATATCCTAGCTCTTAATGTCCTAGTCAAAAAACGATACACACAAAAATGCCCAGTCCTATTTGCCAACGCAATTGGGACTGGGCATTTTTATCACTGCAAAACCTATCACTGCGAAACCAGAGTGTTTATCACTACGAAACCAGAGTTTTATCACTACGATAACCTAAGTTTTTATAACGATAAAACTTAAGGTAAAGCTTATTTCGCCGATTTTTCTAAACGTGCCAACAGGCTAGACGTATCCCAACGGTTACCGCCCATGCCCTGTACTTCTGAATAGAATTGATCAACTAACGCGGTTAATGGCAAGTGTGAACCATTGCGGCGAGCTTCTTCTAAGGCGATGCCTAAATCTTTACGCATCCAATCGACGGCAAAACCAAAATCATAGCTTTGGCCCCACATCGTCTTGTAGCGATTTTCCATCTGCCAGCTTTGCGCCGCGCCTTTGCTGATCACTTCAATGACTTTCTCGCCATCGAGTCCCGCTTTACGAGCAAATTGCAGCGCTTCCGCCAAACCTTGCACCACACCCGCGATACAAATTTGGTTCACCATCTTAGTTAACTGACCTGCACCAACCTCACCTAAACGTTCGGCGCAGCGGGCAAAGGCTTCAATCACGGGTTTAACACGCTCAAATACCGCTTCATCGCCGCCGACCATCACAGTCAAGGCGCCATTTTCGGCGCCCGCTTGACCACCCGACACAGGCGCATCGAGGAAATCAACGCCCTTTTCCGCTAACACTTGATGAAGCTCACGGGCAACATCGGCCGAAGCCGTAGTATGGTCAACTAACACTGCGCCCTTTTCCATCCCATGAATAACGCCATCACTGCCTAATACCACTTCACGCAGATCGTTATCATTGCCCACGCAAGTAAACACAATATCTTGACCCTCTGCCGCTTCCTTTGGTGTTGGACAGCAGCGGCCACCATAGGTGTCGACCCAAGTTTGCGCCTTGGCAAAAGTACGATTATAAACAGTGACCTCATGGCCTTTGTTCAGTAAATGCCTCGCCATGGGATATCCCATTACGCCTAAACCAATAAATGCGACTTTTGCCATGAGCTGATCCTTAAATAGATAAACAAAATGAATCGATTCAAAATAGTAGCCGCAGTTTAACATCCATCTACGATAACGTCAGAGTGAAATCGGAGCGAGTGATAAACGCACTTTTCGCTAGAAACAACAAAGGCGCCTTAAGCGCCTTTGCTGATTTAATTTATGGGGCTATTTCACCACATGGGCTTCCATTTCGGCGCCAATCTTTTTACGCATTTCCATCAAGCGCAGTGCAGAATCCCGCAAATGAATATCATGTTCCGTCTGTGGTATCCACTCAGGCACTGGCGTAGGTAGGCCATCTTCATCAACTGCTACCATGATCACAATACAATGGGTGGTGAGATGACGCTCAGAAACTTTAGGATCGCCCGCTCGCACATCGATACCGATATGCATAGAAGTTTTACCCGTATAAATCACTTTTGCGCTGACTTCAACGATATTGCCCACCAAAATGGGTTGCACAAAACGAATACCGCCCGCATAAGCAGTAATACAATATTTACCGCTCCAGCCCGCTGCACAGGCATAGGCCGCGAGATCGATCCACTTCATCACAGCGCCGCCGTGAACTTTACCACCAAAATTCACATCCGCAGGCTCTGACAAAAATCTCAGGGTACTTTGTCTATCGATACCAGCCATATAACCTCAACTTATTCAGCCACTGTGGCTCAATGTTTCGTGCAATAGGCTGAGTTTACGATAGAAAGCGCCATTAGCGTAAAAATAATTACGATTGACCTCGTCAAAAAATTCGATTTAACCAAAGTGGCTAATAAGCACGCAGCAAAGCAATAAACTCGGCAACGCTAAACGATAAATCCATAGCTGAAATTCACTACTGACGAAACGCGTACCCTTAGCAAAAGTGTAAACGCCTAAGCCAAACATAAAGAAACCAAGCACTTCGAGGCCCGAAGACATATTGCTATCGCCACCGACGTTAATCGCCGTCACCAATAAGGCAAACCAAACCACCACGTAAGCAGCGATTGCTAAGGTAAAAGTCTTGATCCCAATGTCCATGTTTGGATGCCACACTTTAAACTCACCACGGATCAATTCGGTCAGATTGGCAGTTAATGCGCCAATGAGGGGAACAAGCGGGATCACCGCGGGATTTAACATGACACACTCCATTAAGATTGAATATGTCTGTCATTATCTGTGGTCATTAGAATTAAACAAGCTTGATGAACAAATGTTAACACTATGGATATCATACAGTTAGAAAGTGACATCCATCACAATAAAGTCATAAGATAACGGAGTTCAACTCACATGAGCAATGAATTTGACCCATAAAAAATGCGCCCTCAGGCGCATTTTTTCACTGTTTTTTACACCATAAATGCGTGTTTTACACTTTCTTGAACAGTAACGAACCGTTAGTCCCACCGAAACCGAAGGAGTTACACAGAGCGTAATCCATTTTCACGTCACGGGCTGTGTGGGCAACAAAATCTAAGTCACAACCTTCATCTGGATTATCCAAGTTGATGGTTGGCGGTACGGCTTGGTCGCGCAGTGCTAGCAAAGTGAAAATCGCTTCAACCGCACCCGCAGCACCTAACAGGTGACCCGTCATCGATTTAGTCGAGCTAACCAGTACTTTATAAGCGTGGTCGCCAAATACTGACTTAACCGCTGCCGCTTCCGCTTTATCACCAGCTGGCGTCGACGTACCGTGGGCATTGATATAACCAATTTGCTCCAGTGATAACTTAGCATCATTAATAGCATTGACCATAGCAGCTGCAGCGCCTGCTCCGTCACTTGGAGGCGATGTCATATGGAACGCATCACCGCTCATACCAAAACCGACTAATTCGCCGTAAATGGTCGCACCGCGCGCTTTTGCGTGTTCGTACTCTTCCATCACCATAACACCAGCGCCATCACCGATCACAAAACCATCACGGTCTTTATCCCATGGACGGCTCGCCGCAGTCGGATCGTCATTGCGTGTCGATAACGCTTTCGCTGCACCAAAACCTGCAACGCCTAAAGGAGAAGTGACATCCTCAGCACCGCCCGCAACCATCACGTCTGCATCGCCATAGGCAATGGTACGCGCCGCGAAACCGATATTATGCACACCCGTAGTACAAGCGGTCGTCACGGCAAAATTTGGGCCTTTCATGCCAAACATGATCGACAAGTGGCCTGAAATCATATTGATAATGGTACTAGGTACGAAGAAAGGAGAAACCTTACGCGGGCCACCATTCATCAATGCGCTGTGACCTTGTTCAATCAACCACATACCGCCCATACCCGCACCAATAGCAGTACCGACACGACCTGGGTTTTCTTTACTCATGTCCAGACCTGAGTCTTGGATAGCTTGGATGCCAGCCGCCATACCGTATTGAATAAAGAGGTCCATCTTACGGGCGTCTTTTTTCGTTACGTATTGCTCAACATCGAAATCTTTTACTGAACCACTGAAACGAGTGGTAAATTCACTGGCATCAAATTTGGTTATCGGTGCAATACCACTCTTACCCGAAAGCAAAGCCTTCCAAGTAGTATCGACAGTATTGCCCACTGGAGTTACTAACCCCAAACCGGTTACCACTACACGACGTTTAGACACGGCAGTCACCTTTAAATGCTAATTTGTTAATTCAGATAGAGGACGCAGGGTTTTCTATCATTAGACAATTTCTTAAATAACTTTTATTTAGAAAAATTCGCCAATCTGCGGCGAGCATCTCGTGGATAATAATTAAAACACGATCCAGAGACGATTGAATGGCACGGAGGCAGAATTTGACGGGGGTAAAACAAAAACAGGCGGCAAAAATGCCGCCTGTCTTCAAGAATTCAGAATTACTGATTCTTAGAAACGTAGTCGATCGCTGCTTGAACAGTAGTGATCTTTTCAGCTTCTTCATCAGGGATCTCGGTATCAAACTCTTCTTCCAGAGCCATAACCAACTCAACAGTGTCCAGAGAATCTGCACCCAGATCGTCAACGAAAGATGCCGCTGGCTTAACGTCTTCTTCTTTAACGCCCAGTTGCTCTACAATGATTTTCTTTACACGTTCTTCGATGTTGCTCATTAGTTTTCTTTCCTATTCAAATTACGCACTTGCGTAAGATTGCGAGTAGTTTATTAGATTTGGCTGACAATGCAAGCTTAGTTTTCGTGGTCTAACCACGAAATTTCACTATCAATTGATACAGATCACTACTCAGTTGCGACAGAAATCCCTGCCATTCGCCCTTAAACCATGTACATGCCGCCATTCACATGCAAAGTTTCGCCTGTGATGTAAGCGGCTGAGTCCGAGGCCAAAAAGAGCACTGCATTGGCAATTTCTTGCGCTTGCCCTAATCGTTCCATCGGAACCTGTGACATGATAGCTTTTTGCTGCTCTTCGGTCAGCTCATCTGTCATATCGGTCTGGATAAATCCAGGAGCGATAGCATTAACTGTAATTTGACGAGATGCAACCTCTCTTGCAAGAGATTTTGTAAATCCAATCAAACCCGCCTTTGCTGCCGAGTAGTTAACTTGACCTGCATTGCCCATGGTGCCTACCACTGAACCGATATTGATGATTCGGCCAAAGCGCTTTTTCATCATGGTACGCATCACAGGTTTTGACAGTCTAAATAACGATGTCAGGTTGGTGTCGATAATATCCTGCCATTCATCATCTTTCATCCGCATCAGCAGATTATCACGGGTTATACCCGCGTTGTTGACTAGAATATCAACATCACCCGCTTTTTCTTTGATCGAGGCGAATAAATGTGTAACAGATTCACTATCTGTGACATTAAGCACTAAACCAAAACCTTTGTCACCCAGATATTCTTGGATCGCCGCAGCGCCCTTCTCACTGGTTGCGGTTCCAATAACCACGGCGCCCGCTTCGACCAGTGTCTCTGCGATCGCACGGCCAATACCGCGGCTCGCACCTGTCACTAAAGCCACTTTGCCTGTTAAATTCAGGTTGAAACTCATATAAACTCCTTACTCAGTTAATGCTGCTAATGAAGCAACATCATTAACCGCTTGGGCTGATAGTGATTTATTAATTCGTTTTGCTAATCCTGTCAATACTTTACCTGGACCACATTCCACCAGTTGGGTAATGCCTTTTTGGGCCATTAGCTCAACCGTTTCGCTCCAGCGGACAGGACAATATAACTGACGCACTAACGCATCTTTAATGTCATCAGCAGAGGTGGGTGATGCCACATCAACGTTATTAATCACTGTAATTGTTGGGGTATTAAACTGTACATCGTTTAATGCCACGGCCAGTTTATCCGCCGCAGGTTTCATTAATGCGCAGTGTGATGGCACGCTGACAGGTAGAGCCACCGCCATTTTAGCGCCCGCTGCTTTACAAGCTGCTGCAGCGCGCTCAACTGCGTCTTTTTGACCTGCAATGACCACTTGACCAGGACTGTTAAAGTTAACTGGACTCACCACCTCACCTTGAGCCGCTTCGGCGCAGGCATTAGCGATACTCTCGTTGTCCAAACCGATAATCGCATACATAGCACCCGTGCCAGCTGGAACCACTTGCTGCATCAGTTGACCACGTAATTCCACCAACTTAATCGCGTCTTTAAAATCCATAACACCGGCGCAAACTAAAGCAGAATACTCACCTAAGCTGTGACCCGCTAGTATAGCTGGCATAGGTTTGCCTGAAGCCACGTAGGTACGCCAAATCGCCACGCTCGCCGCTAATAGGGCTGGTTGAGTTTTATCGGTTTCATTTAAGCTTTCAACAGGACCTTGCTGAACCAATGCCCACAGATCATAACCTAAGACGTCACTCGCCTCAGCAAAGGTTTGTCCAACAACAGCATGAGATTCGGCAAGCTCGGCTAACATGCCTAGGGCTTGTGAACCTTGGCCCGGAAATACAAAAGCAACATTTTCCATATTCAAATTACCTATGGCTAACTTAATTTATTGAAAAATCATGTGGAACACACATGTAGAACTTAGAAACGAATGAGCGCACTGCCCCACGCAAATCCAGCACCAAAGGCCTCAAGCAACAGTAATTGTCCGCGCTGAATACGGCCATCACGTACGGCTTCATCCAATGCAATGGGCACTGACGCGGCAGAAGTATTACCGTGTTTAGCTAAAGTCAATACGACTTTCTCAAGACTCATATCGAGCTTTTTAGCGGTAGCATTGATAATTCGGAAGTTGGCTTGATGTGGCACTAACCAGTCAATTTCTGACTTATCGATATTGTTAATGCGCAGCGTCTCAGTCACCACATGGGACAATTGAGTCACAGCCACTTTAAAGACATCGTTGCCTTTCATGGTCATAAAACCGACCGCTTCAGAAGTTTCGCCTTTACGTGGTGGGAAAGCGCATTTCAATAAGTCACCTTGGCGACCGTCGGCATAAATGTGGGTCGAAATGATCCCTGGTGTTTCGGATGCGCCTATCACAACCGCGCCCGCACCATCACCAAATAAAATAATCGTTGAACGATCTTCTGGCTCACATAAGCGAGACAGTACATCGGCACCAATCACTAATACTTTTTTAGCCGCGCCCGTTTTTACAAATTGATCGGCAACAGATAAAGCATAAACAAAGCCTGAACACGCCGCTGCGATATCAAAAGCTGGAATGGTATGCACGCCAAGCATGGCTTGAATTTCACAAGCTGCAGCCGGAAAAGCATTGGGAGCACTGGTGGTGCCGCAGACGATCATGTCTAAATCTGATGCTTCTATGCCAGCCATTTCTAGCGCTTTTAATGCCGCTTGGTAGCCCATAGTTGAAACGGTTTCATCGAAAGCCGCAATGCGACGTTCTGATATACCTGTACGTTCAACAATCCATTGGTCAGTGGTTTCCACCATTTTTTCCAAATCTTGATTGCTACGCACCTGCACCGGTAGATAACTACCAGTTCCGAGAATTTTTGTATGCATAAGGAGGGATCAGTTATTTATATCTAAAAGAATCGACTCCAAACGATCTTTTATCATTTCAGGGAGTCGACGTTGAGCTTCCGTTACTGCCAAACTAATTGCTTGTAAATAGGCAGTTTCATCCGCGTTTCCATGGCTTTTTACAACTATTCCGCGCAATCCTATCAGACTTGCACCGTTATAGTGGTCGGGGTTCATCTGACTAAGGACCGCCTGGATACGAGGGGCGATAAGTTTAGCCAGAAAACGAACGAATAAACCTTGGGTTAGTCCCCGTTTTAACTGATGTACTAATAACTTGGCAATACCTTCAGAGGTCTTGAGCGTGATGTTACCCACAAACCCATCACAAACAATCACATCCACATTACCGGAATAGATTTCATCCCCTTCGATAAAACCTGTGTAATTGATTTGTTCTGTGTGTTGCAGCAACTGCGCGGCTTGCTGAACTTGGTCATTACCTTTAATTTCTTCAACGCCCACATTGAGCAAGGCGACTTTTGGCCGAGATTTCTTATCTACCGCTTCGCACAGGACTGAGCCCATCACAGCAAATTGAAATAAGGTTTCCGAGTCACAGGAAATATTCGCGCCCAAATCCAACAAATAAACCGGTTTTTGAGTCACCGCAGGTAAACAACTGACTAATGCGGGTCGATCAACACCAGGCAAGGTCTTCAGCAATACTTTCGCCATTGCCATCAGCGCCCCTGTGTTACCGGCACTCACACACGCTTGTGCGCGGTCGTCGCGCACTAACTCAATAGCCAATCGCATGGAACTGTTTTTACGTGTACGCAAGGCATGCACAGGCCTATCGGACATACTAACGACTTCATCGGTATGAATGATTTCTATGCGCGAAAGTAAACTCACTTCGGCTTGACGTAGATAGACATCAATTTCAGTCTTGTCACCGACTAAAATGATTTTAAGAAAAGAATGTAATTGTAGTGCCCGCAAGGCTGCAGGCACCGTGACGTGGGGGCCATGATCACCACCCATTGCATCTAACGCAAGCGTCAGATTCGTCATTAGGAAACCAACAAATTACTTGTTGATTACCTTTTTACCGCGATAGAAGCCATCTGCAGTCACATTGTGACGCATATGGATTTCACCGCTGGTAGCGTCTACAGACAGCTGAGCAGTGCTCAGTGCGTCATGTGAACGGCGCATTCCGCGCTTTGAACGTGATTTTTTGTTCTGTTGTACAGCCATTGGCCTGTCTCCTCGATTACTTGCTCTTCAGTTTTTCTAACACTGCAAACGGATTTGGACGCTCCTCTTGAGCGGGTTCTATCTCGCCTACAACCATGTCTTTAGATCCCGCACTGCAATCAATTTCTTGATGCATTGGGATTATCGGCATAGCGACTATCAATTCATCTTCGATCAATTGATGTAGACGCACTTCGCCAATTTCATTGCACTCAATTGGGTCATACGCATCCGGGAGCTCATCGATTTCTGCTTTAGTCCGACATGGACCAAAACAAAACTCGACCGTAACCTCAGTGGTAAATAGTGTCATGCAACGTTGACATATCAGAGTGAGCTCCGTCACAGCCTTCCCTTTCAGGTAGACTATCCCCTGTAAATCTACGCCACATTCAAGCGACACTGCCACATCGGAACAGTCGCCGGCACATAACTCAGTTAATCTTTTCAGTTGCACACCAGGAACAACGCCCTGATAAACTAGGCGACTCGAGGCGGCGCGAAATGGATCAATTGAAACCGGTATCTTTACTGTTTGCATAAGGCGCGCATATTATAGTTTGAAAACGCTAGAGTCAAAGAAAAAATACTAACTTAAGTCCCAGTTTGCGACTTAAGCCTTTCCCTTGCCCCAACATTGAAATTGACGGAAGCGAAATAGTACCCAAGCATGAAGCCGCATACAAGCGCAAGCCGACTAAAATAGTCGCATTCATTGAAAAGAAACCGTAAAAGACGAAACTCTTGCACTCTCCCGCATTGATTGGTCACAATATGAGTCACTCTTTTGCGGATATCTCATTATGCCAACCCCATTAATCTTAGCTTCGACGTCTATATATCGACAATCTTTACTGCAAAAACTCGGGTTACCCTTCGAATGCTGCAATCCTAATATTGACGAAACGGCGTATCTCGAAGAATCGGCCCATGCTTTAGTGCTGCGATTAGCCAAAGCAAAAGCCGTCGCGGGGGCAGAACAATTCCCCGATGGTCTGATTATTGGTTCCGATCAAGTTGCCGTCATTAATGGCAAGATTATCGGTAAACCCCATCATTTTAATAATGCCGTCGCGCAGCTCACTCAAGCCTCAGGCAAGGCCATCACCTTTTATACTGGTCTTGCACTCTATAATGCCAAAACTGGCGCTATGGCCGCTGAGGTTGAACCCTTTACGGTTCATTTTAGGCACCTTAGCCATTCGCAGATTGTGGCCTACATAGAAAAGGAAGAGCCTTATTATTGCGCAGGGAGTTTTAAGAGCGAAGGTTTAGGTATCGCGTTATTTACAGCGCTCGAAGGTCGCGATCCCAATACCTTAGTTGGCTTACCACTGATATTACTGACGGAAATGCTGTTAGCCCAAGGTGTAGACGTTCTCGCTTAAACGTTTACCAAGGCTTTGCTCTATTTGCTCAGTTTATTGAATCAATGACGCGCATCAAAAATACCGAGCTACTGAGTCGTTTCATCGACGAGAAGATGAGACGTAAATAAAAGTGATAAGGAAGTCTCATGCGCAGCGGCATGTATTGCCGCTCCAGCATTAAATAGCAGTGTTAGAGGTATTGCAGTAATTGCTTTGGTGAATCTATCAAGGCGATAGGTTTTGCCCGCAGCAACTTTTCGGCACTGTGAGCGCCATAGGTCACGCCAACGCTATCAATCCCAGCATTGGCCGCCATGGTTAAATCCAGCAGAGAATCACCCACCATTAAGGCTCTGTTCGGTGCTATATTCAATTCTTTCAGCAAGCTTGAGATCATTTCAGGGTGGGGTTTGCTGTGCACTTCATCGGCGCAGCGTGACGCAACAAAGTATCGACCTAAGCCTGTTTGCTCAAAGACGCGATCAAGTCCCGCACGGGCTTTACCAGTTGCGACGGCTAACTTATAGCCTTGGCTATACAAGTCATCGATTAATGCAGGAGTTTGTACAAACAAGGGCGTTGGCGTGGTGTCTAAATGCAAATATTGTACTTTAAACTCAGCGCGCATCTGCTGATATTGATCATCTTCGCCTTGGCTAAATGCATTTTTAGGATGCTGCTGATGCTGAGAATTGGCAGAAGAAGCGCTGAGATTGAGCCCGTGTGGAAATAGGACTCGCAGCGCTTCTGTCATAGAAAGACCAATAATATCGCGAATGTCACTTTCAGTTGGGATAGGTAACTGCAATGCCTTAGCCATATTTTCAATACAAGTGATAATTTTACCGATGGAATCCATCAGAGTGCCATCCCAATCGAAAATCACTAAATCGTATTGCTTTATCTTCATCCTTGAAACCTATCCCCGTCGATTACGCACGCTTTAACTTATCGAGTAATTGCGACAAATTTTCATCTAAAGGCGCTGAAACCCGCATCACTTCATCATTTTCTGGATGAATGAACATCAATTCAGCAGCATGTAAAAAGAGTCGAGTTAAACCTAATGCACGCATGCTATCGTCAAACCCTTGCTCGCTGTACTTATCATCACAGGCGATAGGATGGCCAGCAAATTGGCAATGCACCCGAATTTGATGAGTACGTCCAGTGACAGGGCTTGCCTTCACTAAAGTACAACCTTGGTAACGCTGCATAATTTTAAAGCGCGTTTCTGAAGGTTTACCCTCCGCATTAACACGCACAATGCGCTCACCGGATTTAAGAGTGATTTTCAATAAAGGCTGTTTAACGGCTTTATCTTGAGCAGACCATTCCCCTTTAACTAAGGCCAAATAGTCTTTCTGCATCTTTTTATATCGAAGCTGATCATGCAGATGTTTAAGCGCGCTACGTTTTTTCGCCACCAACAACACGCCCGAAGTATCTTTATCGAGACGATGTACTAGCTCTAAAAACTTTTGTTGAGGACGCAGTGAACGCAATGCTTCAATCACACCGTAATCGACTCCACTACCACCATGCACGGCAATGCCAGCAGGTTTATTCAGCACGATCAAATGATTGTCTTCATGCAAAATACGATCTTCGAGTTGCGAGACTTTACTTAAGTTCGCCGATGGTGCGGTACGGTTATCCGGCTCTGCCACGCGGACTGGCGGAATACGTACTATGTCGCCAATCTGCAACTTGTACTCGGGTTTGATGCGTTTCTTATTCACTCGAACCTCGCCCTTGCGGACAATGCGATAGATCATGCTTTTCGGCACGCCCTTCAGCTTGGTCATTAAGTAGTTATCGATACGCTGTTCGAAGTGATCTTCATCAATCGTGATCAACTGAACCTGTTGTGGGGTGGATTCTATATTCATGATGCGCCATCTAATTATAACGGTCGCCATTGTACAACAACTGAGAAGAATTGTGCCTTTCCATTGCTGAATTTTTTGATTATTGCTATATTTCACCAGCGATTAGGGATAAGCCGTGAATAAAGTGTTCACAACGCCCTGATCCCAAGCGGAAAATTTAACGGATAAAAAAAGATTTTCTTGATAGCAAATCATTGATTTGCAAATCGTATACAGAGTAAAAATACCACAAATGCGTTTTTTACGATTAAATCGAGAAAGTCACCTTACTTTAATAAGGTTTACCCTAGGTTTTCCTCCCCGATTTCGAAGGATATTTTAACTTGTCGTCAGACAAACCGATTCGACTTGGGCATTACCGGAACGAAACTAAAGAATTTATGGGGTTGGTTGATGTTTTACAACGAATTCCTTGTTTTTGTAATCATTAAAAAATAAGCCATAAATAGGATGCGACACGCAGCGACTGCGTCTAACAGTAATGCGCACCTCTTGCCTAGCCACCAGCCGTGAGGCTCAGTTGACCTACTGCTAGGCCCGTAATGCAGCGAAGCGCGATGTTTGATGACCTCTATTTAAAGAAGAATGACGTCATCATGAAACGTATGTTAATCAATGCAACTCAATCAGAAGAGTTGCGTGTTGCCCTTGTTGATGGGCAACAACTGTATGATCTAGACATTGAAAGCCCAGGTCATGAGCAAAAAAAATCAAACATTTACAAAGGTAAAATTACCCGAGTAGAACCGTCTTTAGAAGCCGCTTTCGTCGACTACGGTGCCGATCGTCACGGCTTTTTGCCACTGAAAGAAATCGCTAGAGAATATTTCCCGAAGGGATATTCGTTCCAAGGTCGCCCCAATATCAAAGAAGTGGTCAGTGAAGGACAGGAAGTTATTGTCCAAATTGACAAAGAAGAACGCGGCAATAAAGGTGCAGCCTTAACGACCTTCATCAGCCTTGCAGGCTCTTACTTAGTATTAATGCCAAACAACCCACGTGCTGGCGGGATTTCTCGTCGTATCGAAGGTGATGAACGCACTGAGCTAAAAGAAGCGATGGCTGACTTAGAAGTGCCTGCTGGCATGGGTCTTATCGTGCGTACTGCGGGTGTAGGCAAAGAATCTGCCGAGTTAAAGTGGGACTTAAAAGTTCTACAACACCACTGGGCGGCGATCACCGAAGCTTCACAAGTTAAAGGCGCACCTTTCTTAATTCACCAAGAAAGCAATGTGATAGTTCGCGCTATTCGTGACTATTTACGCCGTGACGTGGGCGAAATCCTCATCGATCATCCACGTATTTTTGAAGAAGCGAAGCAACATATCGCCTTAGTTCGCCCTGATTTCGTTGAGCGCGTAAAACTGTACGAAGCTGAAGTGCCATTATTCACTCACTTCCAAATCGAATCACAAATTGAATCCGCCTTCCAACGCGAAGTACGTCTGCCATCTGGCGGTTCGATTGTTATCGACCCAACTGAAGCCTTAACCTCAATCGATATCAACTCTGCCCGTGCCACTAAAGGCGGCGATATTGAAGAAACAGCACTTAACACTAACCTCGAAGCCGCCGATGAAATTGCCCGTCAATTGCGTCTCCGCGACTTAGGTGGCTTAGTGGTTATCGACTTTATCGATATGACGCCAGTACGTCATCAGCGTGAAGTTGAAAACCGTTTACGTGATGCTGTGCACCACGACCGCGCTCGCGTGCAGTTAGGTCGCATTTCTCGTTTCGGTTTGATGGAAATGTCGCGTCAACGTCTGCGCCCCTCTTTAGAAGAATCTGCAGCGCATATCTGCCCTCGCTGTCATGGCCAAGGAACGATTCGCAGTACCGAGTCTTTAGCACTGTCAATTTTACGTTTGATGGAAGAAGAAGCCATCAAAGAAAACACCTCACAAATCGAAGCGATTGTGCCTGTGGATGTTGCAGCTTTCTTGTTAAACGAGAAACGCAAAGCCATTCGCATCACAGAACAGCGTCACGATGTCGAAGTGTATGTGATACCTGACGCACACATGATGACGCCTGATTACCGCGTGATCCGTCACCGTAGTGATGATGAAATCAGTGAATCAAGCTATAAGCGTATAGAGCATCCTGAAGCCAAATTGTATGAGCCACGCAAACTGGAACGTACTGCGGCGCCTATTCCGGCATTAAAAGGTTTTGCAGCACCACAAAAAGTAGAACAAGCCCCATCACCAACGGTGAAAGTTGAAGCGCCACAACCAGGCTTCTTCAGCAAGCTTGTGAGTGCAATCAGTGCCATGTTTGCGCCAAGTGAAAAAGCTGAACCCGTAAAAGTTGTTGAAACTAAAGCAACGGATACCAGTGCGGCTAACGCAAATCGCCGTAACCGTCGTAATGACACTCGCCGCCCACGCAATGCCCAAGATGCCGACAAAGCAAAAGAAGGCACTCGTGAGCCGCGTAGCCGCAATCCAAAAAAACCGGCTGATGCAGTAGTCAGCACACAAGAACGTCCAGTACGCGAAAAAGAAGAAGCGGCTAAACGTCCAGCTAAAGCTGAACCAAAGCCACGCGTACAAGCGCCAAAAGATGTTGTTGCCGACATTGAAGCAGATGATGCCCCTAAGCAAGAAGTCGCCCGTGAGCGTCGTCAGCGCCGTAACATGCGTCGTAAGGTGCGTATCGATAATGGCCATAATACGCCAGATAATGCGATCCCAATTGCACCTGAAGATGCCGCAGAAGTGTTAGCGGAAATTGCAGCCCTTAACGCCGCAGCGGCAAGTACTATCAGTGTTAATACCAAAGCTGAAGTCATTGCACAAACGCCAGTAGAAACTAAAGCGCCAAGAACACGTCGCCAGCCTCGTAAGGAAGCTGCTCCTGCTCAAGAAGCGCAAGAAAATATTGTGCTAGAAGAGACAACTGTAATTTCTACTGTAGTAGAAACACCTGCGGTTGATGCTGTTAACGTAGCTGAAAACACCTTGGTTGACACAGCAGCTCATACTGTAGCAGCGGATGCTGTATCGCAAGATAGCGAAGTTGATGCTGACAACGAAAATGCGAATGCTGATGATCAATCAAAACGCGAGCAAAGAGATGGTCAACGTCGTAGCCGTCGTAGCCCTCGCCACCTTCGTGCAGCGGGTCAACGTCGTCGTCGCGACGAAGATGACCAAGGTACATCAACGCCAGCGCAATTCGTTCCTAATGACGAATTAGGTGCTGACCAAGAGTACCCAAGCGAAATCGTCAGTGTTCGAGTGGAAACTCCTGTTGTTGCAACTCAAACAACAGCGGTAACTGAACCGGCCGTTAAAACTGCTGACGTCGAAATAGCTGAAACAAGTGCAACTCCAGCTGTTGAAGCTCCTGCTGTTGTTAAAGTAGATGCAAAAGTTGAGCCTCAAGCAAATGACGTTGCAGCAGTTGAAACTCAGCAAGTTGAAACTAAACCTGTTGTGACTAAAACCACTGAAACGAAAGCGGAAGAGCCAAAGGCTGCTGACGTAAAAGTTGACCTTGCGTCAATCGTTGAAACTCAGGTGACCAGCGTTACTGCTGAAGCCGTAGTCGTTACAGTCCCATCAGTTGAAAGCTCAGTGACTAAATCAGTAGCAGTACCCAAAGCTGAAGCAGCTAAAACCGAAACACTTGTCGAGCCAAGTGTTGCACCGAGCGTTGAAGTAAAAGAAGCCGTGAAAGCAACAGCCTCTGCGCCAATGGCCAGACCGGCTGCTATCGCTAAGCCTCAAGCCACAGTACAAACAGTACAAACAGTTCCAACAACACCGCAAATCACGGATGCAGTTGTTGTCAGCAAGCCAAAAGCCGCCAGCCGCTTTGGCTCTATGGTGTCTTCGGATATGACCAAGCCTGTCGTTGAGGTGAGAGAACAAGTGGCAGTCCCTAAAGGACGAGAGTATGAGAATACTGCGAACGAAGAGTCTACTGCCAAAATCAAACTCGCTAATGGTGCAGAGTCTGATATGGCACGTCCATAATCACTTAAGCTAAACCAGAAAAGCCATGCAATTGCATGGCTTTTTTATTTACACTGTAATACTCACACAATATTTAAATTTAGATCAATCCATTTTTCGGCTTAATCGTAGTCCCTTGAATAACATAACCCATCAAAAGTTCCTCAGTATATAGTTATCAACTTTAAGTATTCTTGTATTGTCACCAACGTCACATTAGAAGCAATAAACATGCTAACAAAATATCAGGCCAATACCGCCAGTAGAAAGGGCACTTAATCCATTTAGTGCTAACTGTAGACCTCTCCTTTATAAGTTAGGGAAACTAGTCGAGGGAGAGCATTATCCCGCTATAAAGTAGCCGATAATTAAGTTGGATTAGCAGCCTAAAGCTTCTGTCGGAAATACTTAAATGTACGAAATGCAAGGCATATCAATAGCAATATTCGCTTTTTGGTCGACTCCAAAACACATCATAAATAAGCTAATACTCTTTAATATCAAACACTAAACGCTTTGCCAGCCTCAAATCTTTACTACAAGGCTTTCAGCCTTAGGTGCAGTTTAGCTTAGTATATGTAGGATGACTAAGTGCAAGAAATGTAAATGCACCAATAATATTCGGCAATATCTGAAGCCAGTGATTTACAACAAATGAATGATTAGACACATTCGCGTTCGACATTGAATATAAGATTATGCAAAAATAAACTCGATAAGAGCAAGCGTTAAGAGTTAGCATATAATGGAATTGAATGTTACAGGGGTAAAAATAAGGAGAGTGTATCAAATGGTTTTATTGAAAATCTTGGAGATATCAGAATTGGGTTCTAACAGAGAAAGATTAGAGAATTAACTTCAGATTTAAGCATTAAATAAATGCGACATGTTAAGTGGTTCTCGTCGCTTTACTGGATTCAACAATCTAAACTAAATGAAACTTCATCTTTCGCACAAATAAAAAGAGCCACGGAATTAACCATAGCCCTTTAATCCATTGCTATCAGCTCTAGGCTAACAGCACTGAAAATTAACCAATGATAGTTACGTTTTCAGCTTGTGGACCTTTTTGACCTTGAGTCACAGTGAAAGACACTTTTTGGCCTTCATCAAGAGTTTTGAAACCGTCAGAGTTGATCGCACGGAAGTGTACGAATACATCTGGACCAGATTCTTGCTCAATGAATCCGAAACCTTTGTCAGAGTTGAACCACTTAACAACACCAGTAACTTGAGACATAATATAAATCCTGTAAATAAAAAATTAAAGCCTTAACGGCGGGTGGAGCTGGAAAATGCCGGTATTACTTATGTTTACAGGACGAACTGGTCGTATTGAACACATAAATATAAGCCCAACCTTCAAGCTGATAAGACTATAAACCATTCTAAAGATAAGTCAACACACTGCGACACTTTGGATTATTTATTTTGCCTAAATCTACTTTACGGTTTTGCAACCGGCTAGCAGAACACTAGGTTCATGCTGTTTAACAAGTACAGTTAAGCATTTTAAATACTTTATTTCAATAGCTTAATCTTATCGCTTACTTTGAAATCCGATGCACTTCAATTTGGAAATCCAATTCACAGTTCAGTCCTTGCAACGCAAATGCTTGCTTTTGGGCATGAGTAAACTTCCAAGCATAGGGCGTCATTTCTAAAAAATGAGCAATATGTTCACTGTTTGCCAGTTCTAACTGGGAGATTAAGCGCTCCTGATGAAGACACTCAAATCCAGCAATATGCGCTGTGGAAACGGGATGTAATATTGGCTCAGCATAAATTTGTTGTTTCAACGCAAAATGGTGTAAAGGTCCCGGAGAAACTGTTATCAGTAAGCCTCCATCAGCCATAATTCGTTGTAACTCTTCTACTTTTGAAGGGGCATAAATACGAATGGCAAGATCGACACTTTGGGATGCGATTGGCATTTCATAGGCACTTGCGACACAAAATTGCAAATTAGGGTAACGTTTAGCTGCGTATTTAATTGCAGACTTAGAAATATCTATACCTTGTAAATTGCAATCATGGTGCTGGCTCAACACATGGAATAAACGTTGACTGTAGTACCCTTCCCCACAGCCTATATCGAGGATTTGTTTTGCTTCAGCACTAAACTCAAGCGCGAGCTCATTCACTCTATCACTCAAACCTTGATAGTAACCCGCGTTTAAAAATTCACGCCGAGCAAACATCATCTGTTTATTATCACCAGGATCTTTTGAGTTTTTCTTCTGTACAGGTAATAAGTTGACATAGCCTTCTTTGGCCATATCAAACTTATGTTGCTGTGAACAACCCCAAGTTAGCTCCGTTAACGTCAGTGGGGTGGCACACAGGGGACATAAATAATGCATAATGGACTCTTATCATTTAGCTAAATTTGGGTAAAAAAGTTTATGTTTCGTCTTCCATCAATCGATCTACCATCAGGGTCAATTCCGGTGAAGCGAGTAATTCATAACACTCTAATTTTCTTAATAGCTTATCAGTGTTATCGACATCATTAGCAGCGCGGCTGTAGTTTGGTCGCTCAAACATATGGGTATAGGTTCTAAATAACCATTGTTGTTTCTGCAATAGCAAGGGATCGATCCTTAATACTTCATCAGTAAGGCTGGCGTGACATTGACCAAGCTCCCCGCGCATAAACGCCTGCAATTCTAATCTAACCTGCTCGATTTCAGTCATGTAAATTGCAAGAGATTCAGATGATGCAGCATAGTCGTAGTGCCTTGCTAATAGTGCTTTAGCAACCATTAACGCTTTGGGCTCATGCAAAACCCGTAAATCCGCTTCTAAGGGAACTAACTCAAACTTTGAATTAGCTTGTAAGGCAAAAGTTAAGTAACTATTTGCACCTATTAAGTCATTATCTGCACCTAAATGACGAGTCGTATCTAAGGTAAAAGATACACCTCGCCTCAATTCAGCCGCACAAAATTTCGCAGCAGTTCCCATCCGTGTATAAAGCCTAAAACCTTGCCCAAGGCTGCGGGTTATTGGTGTATTGAAAGCCTGAGGGCTTTGCGGTAACGATTCGACCTTAAGACCCATAAACGGCTGGAAGCGGATGACTATATTTTGCTGAATTCCGGCTTCAGCTATGACGATAATCTCTAGTAAAGGGGCATTGATCGCCTGTGACACAATAAAATCACTCACATCGTCGGGTAGCCGTAATGTGAGTATTGATGCCTTTTCAATATCAAGCACCATAGGTTCATTTAGAAATTGATGGTACATAAGACATTATTCTCCTATTTAACCGCAATTGTACCGTCGAATCTTAATGAAGATCACCTATTAAGCCGTTATATTTTCAAGATAATGGCTTAATCACCTTTGTAGTGTAAATGTTCATTCGAGGAATATCGGTGTTAAGATGTTATTATTCGACAAACTGTCATTGAATTTAATTTATGTCTAATCATTCTCAGCTAAGCATATTTTGGCACGGCTACGAAACAATAACCACTTAACCATTGATTAATAATATAAAAATCAATGTACACACTCCAAATCTGTACACCCACATGTACACACTCAGTTTAATAACCTTCCAAATTAACTGTTCTGAGACAACAAGATTACGTATAACCTCAATATTCTTTCATGTTAAATCTGTTTACTCCCAACATTTTTGATTCTCATTTGCAGTCGATACACATCGTTTTAGATGCGGCCCACAAACCAGCTAAATAGGCCTCTTTAAAGCCACACCACAAGTTGCCTCAAAATAGCAGCTAGAATATTTGCTTATCCTAGTTGGTGGAATGCTCACATATCGTAAATATTTAATGAGTATAATTTATACAAGTCATTAGTTTTTTCGCCGTTCAGACCAATTAAGCTATAGTCTATTTGAGGATGTAGTAAATAGGTTTCTGAACATGGACATGAGTTTCTTATGTATAACTTACAAATAGTTAGAATTTTTTTGATTGTTATTCCCTTGATGGCCATAACAAGCGTACCTATCACTTATGCTAACGATCAATTCATTATCAATCACTCAGAATCGAACCTTGACCATAGGTACCAATATACATATGACCTTTTACAGCTAGTGATTGATGCAACCAATGCCGATTTCGGCCAAGCCTCACTGGAGGTTTCCGATGTCATTATGAGCAGAAATCGCATATTAAGAGAATTACAAGATGGTCAAACTATTAATGTTATAGCTGAAGCCTCTAGTTCAGAGTGGAATACTAAGCTTATACCAATAAAAATTCCTATCCGTAAGGGAATTCAAGGGTTTAGGATTTTCATTATTCAGAAGAAAAATGCGGAATCGTTAGCTCAAATAACCTCTATTATGCAATTAACGTCTCTTAAAACAGGGTCAGGTAGTCAATGGTCAACTAAAGTTGCCATGCAACAGGCTGGATTTGGGGTCGTAGAAAGCATTCAATATGATAGTTTATTTAACATGCTATCAAAGGGAAGGTTTGTTACATTTGGCCGTGGAGTGAACGAAGCTTATCAAGAACTTGAGCAGTTCAATCTACAGTATCCAAATCTAGTTATTGATGAAAACATTTTGCTGCATATTCCTCTTGCTACGTATTTTTATGTTTCACCTAACAAGCTGTAGTGGTCAAGTAAAATTGGCCACGATTTTAGAGTCATTCCAATATAAACGTTCTGACTCATTTGGCGTTAACCCACCATTATATTGATGGGGTCTGGTCTCACTGTAATATCCAGTGATGTAATTTGTGATCTCTTTATCTGCTTCTGTAAAATTCCCATAACCACTGGCGGGTATCCACTCAGATTTCAAACTTCTAAAGAAACGCTCCATTGGTGCGTTATCCCAACAATTCCCGCGGCGACTCATACTTTGCTCAATCTGAAGACGCCATATTAATTGTCTGAATTTCAAGCTTGTGTAATGCGAACCTTGATCGCTGTGATATATCACATTCTCAGGCTTACCCCTTAACTCAAATGCCATTTTCAAAGCTTTACAGGTCAGCGCACTATCTGGTGATAATGACAAGGCCCATCCAATAGGCTTGCGGGAAAATAAGTCAAGAACAACGGCTAGATAGGCCCAGCGATTACCGACCCAAACATACGTCACGTCGCCACACCACACTTGATCTGG
>NZ_JAKKRN010000013.1:0-134150 GCF_025654245.1 Shewanella sp. SM29 | reverse complement strand
AGGCAATGTCGTTGTGGGATAGAGCGATGCTGTCGAGACGTTTTATCATAGAAACCATCAACGACCAGTTAAAAAATATCTCTCAAATAGAGCACTCAAGACACCGCAGCGTGCATGGTTTTATGCTCAATATGATTGCGGGACTCATCGCCTATCAATTGAAAGACAATAAGCCACAACTGAACCTCACTAATGCGGAGTTTAATGCTATTACAGTTATGGCTAGTTAAACCGATCTCAGGTTAAGTAATCTCCAGGGGTTAGCGTAACGGGTTCACCTTGTTCAAATTCAAGCGTCGCCTCGCCTTTGAGCAGCATCACCCATTCATGTTGAGTTTGATCGTACCATTGACCTTCGGGTAGATACCCAAACCACCTGAAGATGCAGGATTCAGCGGGAATTTAACGCACTTTAGGCAAGGCGGCTATTTACAGACCTAGTGGACTAAGTTAAAAATAGCCAACACGGCATAGAGTGCGTTAAAACCCGCCGGGACGGAGCGCTTAGGGCACTCCACTTCCGTGTTGCATCAATTCAGAAGGTGGCCGACATTCTGTCATTGATGCGCCTTGAATTGAAGCACCCTAAGCGCTCTGAAACTCGTATCTTCAGGTAGCTTGGGTATATTGCCCATTGGAAACGATGCGTTCTATGGTCACAGTGTCATTACCCGCCAGTTTTTCAAACACTTCCGCCGATAAATCTGTGGGTAATTTTGCAAAAAAGTTATCAAGCATTTTGTCTTTATTCCTCTGCTTTTATTAATGTGCCACTCTGATTAAACGGTATTTTGAGCAATCAAGCATTGAGAAACGAATCCATAAACCGCTATGATATGCGCACAGAAATACTCAGTTGCCATGAGTATCACTCAGATAAGCTTATTGTTTTACATATGGATATGGAGATTTCCCCCAATGTCGTTGTTTCGCGCACTCAAAGCCAAGTTATTTCCCTCAAACCAAACTAGCCGCGATCCAAAAGACATTCATCTTCAAACTGAATCACAAACACTCAGCCAAGAACAAGATTTAACGCAGGAGCCGTCAGTCGCTGCACCGCTATTCCAGCGCTACTTCAGCTTAAAAATCCATGCGACAAAGGCAGACGCAACTTCTTGCGAAGAAAATGCCGACCACGGCTTAACTCTCTATCAGTATGATACGCCTCAAGTCATAGAACTCTTGGGCTGGGAAAACGCCAATGAATGCTGCGACTTCCACCATACCGAATTCGACCGCCTCGAAATCAGCAATCAATTCCCTTTCCCCGAGCAGCACTTTTGGCTCGACAAGGTAAAAGTGTGCAGTATCACCCCCAAAAAGAACAGCCAAATAAAGGCGTTGTGGCAAGTTGAGCTTAACAATCTCGATGCATTATTGATAAGCCACTTTACCCTCGATGCAGACAATATAGTGCAAGGCGATATTCAAGATTACGCCAGCCTAACAGGCCAACTGCACCGCATTTTTCACCAACTCAATACTGAAGAAGGTGCAGGTATACTTAGAATCATCACCCAAAGCCCAGGACTTACCCAAGCCGTCGATTCAAACTATTTTGGCGAACGTAATGGCGTGACCCGCCAATTCAATGCCCTAGGTACCCTGTTATTTGAAGGTAACTTTATTCATGATCAGCAACTTGGAACACAAACGTGGTACGACCATGAGGGCAAGATCAATCAAATAGAAGATCGCCATCCCCAAGGTCAATTTATTCAATACTTTTATGGCAATGGTCAGCTTAAAGAAACCGCCGAACAAGATAGCAATGGCTATTATATCAATACATTAACTCGCTACTATGAATCTGGAAAAATACAGCTGATCCGGCCCTTAGTGCAAGATGTTATCCACGGAATTGAAAAACAATATTACCTTGATGGTTCACTAGAAGCTGAAAGATATTACAACCAAGGCTATGAATATGAAGCCGTTTGGTATCATCCCAATGGAGCGATTAAACAAAAAGTGTTTAATGATGTGACGGGCAAAGTCATTGAAGAGTTTTACGACTCAGGTAAGCCTGCATGGCGTGAACCCTTCAATACCGAAGGCCAATTACATGGCGAACATGTAAAATGGTATCCCAATGGTCAACTTGAAGAAAAAATCTATTTTGAGGATGGTAAAGAACAAGGCATGGCCCTTTGGTATCACGACAATGGTCAACTCGCCCTTGAGATCTATCTTGAAAAGGGACTAAGGGAAGGTCTGTTTAAAAGCTATTATAAAAGTGGCGTGCTTTCGGCCGAAGGCCAATATAAAAATAACCTCTCGGTAGCCCCTTTTATTGAATACCACGAAAACCAGCAAATTCAGATGTACCTACCGCACACACAGGGCAACCGTGATGGCACTGCTCGCTGGTTTTATGAAGATGGCACGATACGTACAATTTCTGAATATGAAGTTCGTGATGGCCAAGGCTACCTCAAAGAGTCCAGCTTTTATAATAACAAAGGGATCCTCGAATCCTATCAGAGTCACTCGAATACCCGCTGCGGCTATAATCTTGATAATAATCAAAGGGAATACTATCAAGAAGGTATTGCCGATACTCGCATCGAATACTATGAAGATGGTGCCATTCGCTGGTTACTCACCCGTACGCAAGGGGATTTATTTAGCTCTAAATCCTTGTCCCCTCAAGGTTTAATTTTAGAAACTGGCACAATCCAAATTACTAATGGTCGTTACCTCGATATCGGCCATTGGCAACGTTTTACGCCCCAAGGAAAAGTGTACCGCGAAGCCTGGCTAGATGAACAAGGCCAACTGATAGAAAGCCGTCACTACTTTGATTTCCATGAAAATATAGCAACTCAGGAAGATGAAGAACCTGAATGGGATAGCCCAGAAAATCCTAGTTATGACTATGATGAAGACGATGCTGATGGGCAAAGTAACGGACCAAATAACCGTACGGATAACAGCGAACATCATGCTAGCAATAGTAGAAATAACGCATATTTATCTCGTCAGAAGTATCACGCCCCCAATGGCAATGCCACGACAAAACAGCGAGAAGATAAAACAATAGCAGATGTCGCCGCTCACACCGAAGAACCCATATTGGCTTATCATTTAAAATTTGATGATGAAAGCAAACTTTATGCAATGAAACGCTATCATCCCAATCGCCAGATTGCCGAAGAAGGTAATTTACAAATTCAGGGACAGGAGCAATTCTGGGTCGGCATCCACAATCAATACGATGAGCAAGGCAAACTCAAGCTTTCCGAAACCTATACTATGGCGGGCGAACCGATAGAGCACTCCACTAGCACAAGTAGGATAGTGTTAAATTAATCAAGCAGATTTGAATCACACTCGATAGCGAGGATAGGTAAGCCCAGATAAAACTTGGCTTACCTTACTCACATTAACCGTCAGCTTGCGATAACAATTCCAAGCTTGATAGCACTAAATGAATCTAAGTCGCAGCACTAAGACTAAAGTGCAAAAAAACTAAAGTGCAAAAGTGGCAATAGTCTTTTGAATACCCACGACATCCGTGCCACGCTTGAGTTCTTTGACTAAAGGTTCACTCTGGCCTGAGATCCAAATTTTAAGCTCTGCATCCATATCAAAATGCCCTGTCGTTTCCACTTCAAAATGGGTAATAGATTTATAAGGTATTGAATGGTAAGTAACCTTCTTGCCTGTAAGTCCCTGCTTATCAATTAAGATCAGGCGTTTATTGGTGAAAATAAACAAATCACGGATCACTTTGTAGGCGAGTTTTAATTCTTCTTGAATGCCCATGATAGGCCTTAATTCCTCGGCTAATTCCTGTAAATCAACCTCAGCAGCATTACCGAGTAAACCGTCTAACAATCCCATTTTAACATCCCTTATTATTGATATTATTTTCAATAAGATATCTGCTCATTACCGCATGTGCAATATAAGGCTTTGATGAAAATATGAGAGTGACGCTGGTGAGAGCAACATCAATGAGAGGTAGGCTGGTGTAGGTGCGTGGATGTAGCTGAATAGGTGCTAGGAGCATTGCACTCGGGCAATGCTCCTAATGACAAATATTAAAGGTGCTTCTGGCCTCGCACTTGACGGTTTTCACCGACCACCATCATTTCGCATTTAGGGCAGTCGAATACCAACTTGAGCACATCATTGCCGATTTCAAGCACCATAGGATCGGCCTTGATGCCTGGTACTTCCTTCGGACACAGATTGAAGTTAAAGCGTAGGCAATGCTTAGTGATCATCAATGGCACATCTTCGGTAACGCCATTTTTCTCATAGGTATCTTGAATTTCAATCACGCCGTGGCGTTGATAAAAATCCTTGGCCTTTTCGTTGGCAACGTTGCCTAAGTAACTCAAATGCTTGACGGGATAGACTGCATCTTGATTATGCTTCCACGGCAGTGGACGCACATAGCCTTGCACACGGGCAGCTTCTAAGGCGGCCACACCATCACGGCGCAGACCATTTAACACTGATGCGGGCAAGAACCAAGCTTGGGCCGTATCGATACTGATGCTACGGGCAACAAAGTCGGTACTGCCGAGCTTACCCAACTGAGTGCGAGTATTTTGTAAGGTCTTATCGACATCAGTCGCAGGCGTCTTCTCGACCACTAAATTCACTGTAGCGGTTAGGCCATAGATATCCGTCAAGGTCAGCGCCAGTCCATCTTGGGTGTCGCTCAACCGTAAATCGACGCCGATAATCCGCTTAGAAGATTCTTTCGATAACAGGGCTTCGAAGGCTTGGTTATGGTTACGATATAAAGTCATGCCAACTTTTAAATCCTTTGGCACCTGCAATATATGCAGTTTTAACCCTTCGGCGCGGTTAACCCGCAGGCCTTGCAGCTTGTCATCGGATTGTTTTGCCATAGCAAAATTCGCGGGGAAAAACGCTAAGCCATCGCCGTTATTAAACTCATGGCTAGAGCTCACTTGGATAAAGTCTTTACCTATGCTGACCACTTTACCGACTTCTTCGCCTATGTATTTGGGCGAGCGGAAATCTTTAATTCCTTGGCTACGTTCGTTAACAAAGTAATCTGTGCTGCCACGGTTAAAGGTCTTTTCAGGATCAGGGGTAAAACTATGTTCGCAGCGGCCGTGGGACGAAGCCTTAAACTCGGGACGACGCGCCATAATCGCATCTAGCTTTTGGCGATAATGCGCGGTGACGTTTTTAACGTAACTTAAATCTTTTAGGCGACCTTCAATCTTAAACGAGCGAATGCCCGCATCGATGAGCGCTTCGAGGTTTTCAGTTTGGTTATTGTCTTTTAAAGACAATAAGTGTTCATTCTGCGCTAATACATCCCCTTGACGGGTTTTAAGATTCCCCGGCAGGCGGCACATTTGCGAGCATTCACCGCGGTTAGCACTGCGGTTACTAAAGGAATGACTCAAATTACACAAACCACTGTAAGCCACACACAAAGCACCGTGGATAAAGAATTCGAGTTGCATATTGGTATGCGCGGCGACATCACGGATTTGGCTTAAGCCCAATTCACGGGCGAGCACCACCTGAGAAAAACCAACTTGCTCTAAAAACGCC
Organism: Shewanella sp. SM29; assembly: GCF_025654245.1. Lineage (NCBI taxonomy): Bacteria > Pseudomonadati > Pseudomonadota > Gammaproteobacteria > Alteromonadales > Shewanellaceae > Shewanella > Shewanella sp. SM29. Next base: position 128,597 of record NZ_JAKKRN010000013.1, on the reverse strand, counting down.
ACTTTTTCTGGACTGCGGTTATCCATTTGGGTACTGGCATGCAGGGCAATCGGCGGCAAATTGAGCTGTAATACGCCCATGTCCTGCACAATCAGCGCGTCAGCTCCCGCTTCGTACAATTGCCAAATAAGTTTTTCGGCGTCGGCCAGTTCGTTATCCATCAAAATGGTATTGAGGGCGACGAATACCTGAGCATGATATTGATGAGCATAAGTACACAGGCGCGCGATATCTTCAACACTGTTACCCGCCGTTGCCCGCGCACCAAATGCAGGACCACCTATGTATACCGCATCGGCACCATGGCGTATGGCTTCGATACCGTAGTCAGCATTTTTTGCAGGCGCCAATAACTCAAGACGGTTATGGACGTGAGAAAGATTCTCGGGAGTGTATATCTCTGGCTGGCTCATGGCTTCACAGACTCAAAATGATCATTAACGAAAAGGACGGGAGTATAACAAAAACTCAAATACAGCTCTATCAGCAAATCATCAACTAATCCGCTTTACTTTTGTCAGCAAGGATAATGACACAGCCGATCTTTAGGCCTCACACTTGCGCCCTCAAGCCGAGCAGAGTATCTTTGCCCCGCATTGACGAATAGGCACTATTTATGACTGATTTTATTTACCAACCACCGACCACTCCTTGGCTAGATATTCTTTATCAAGATAAAGACATTATCGTCATCAACAAACCTTCAGGATTGTTGTCTGTGCCCGGTCGCGACCCCGCCCATTACGACAGTGTCTATGCCCGGGTAAAAGCAGAGCATCCCCATTGTCAAATCGTCCATCGCCTCGATATGGCGACCTCTGGCGTGATCGTTGTCGCCCTTATTCGTAGCGCCGAGCGGGAATTAAAACGTCAGTTCCACGATAGAGAAACCAGCAAAACCTATTATGCAAGGGTTGCAGGCCATGTCAAAAATGACACTGGCAGCGTTGATTATCCACTGATCTGCGACTGGCCAAATCGCCCTAAACAGAAAGTCGATCATCTTGTTGGCAAACCGTCTTTGACTCACTACCAAGTAATGAGCCGCGCCAAACGCTCAACGCTGGTTAAACTGACGCCAATCACAGGCCGCTCACACCAATTACGGGTGCATATGATGGCGCTAGGTCATCCGATCTTAGGCGATGGTTTTTATGCCGACTCACTGGCAAAATCCTTAGCGCCTCGACTATTACTACATGCAGCAGAGCTCACCATCAAACATCCCTACTCGGGCGTCAGTATAACTTTTAGCGCAAAAGTCCCTTTTTGTGAGCCTTTGGGCGAACAATGATCACTAAAATCAAATAATACGGGCAAAATCGCTAGCAATTCCCCATAAAAAAACGTAACTTTATGACAATTCACTACGTTATAGAGAGTTTATTTATGGATACCGCATTTCAGCGCGATCAACTCGATAATCATATCCTCGAAGCCCTAATGCAGGATGCCCGCACACCCTTTGCCGAACTCGCTAAACGCTTTAGCGTTAGCGCCGGCACTATCCATGTTCGGGTAGAAAAAATGAAGCAAGCGGGGATCATTACAGGTGCGCAAATCACGGTAAACCCTAAAGCCCTAGGCTATGACGTTTGCTGTTTTATCGGTATCAACCTTAAAAGCGCTGGCGATTACCCCGCCGCTATCGCCAAACTCAACGCTCTCGAAGAAGTCGTCGAAGCCTATTACACCACAGGCAACTACAGCATTTTCGTAAAGGTCATGTGCCAATCCATCGACGGCTTACAACACGTGCTCATCAATCGCATTCAATCTATCGATGAAATCCAATCAACAGAAACCTTGATCAGCCTACAAAACCCAATCGTCAGAGCGGTTAAGCCTTAAACAGGAAAAACAGCAAACTACCTGCAAACAACATAACAAACCGCAAAGTGTGATTAACATCTTTTTTACCGCAAAAGTGTTAACCATACGATATATTTGTGTTACAACTTCATTGCTGACACCAAAGAGTACAGCAAAAACTATAACAATTCAGCTACGGGCACGTTTAATAAAGTGCTGAAAGCATTAATTGACAAGGAAGAAGTTGTGAAGACAAAACTATCGATCGCTATCTCCGCTGCACTACTCTCAAGCGCAGCTATTGCTAACAGTGAATTTACATTTAAACCTTACTCACCCGAGATCACATCTCACGATAAATTTAGCAAACCTAAAGTGGCAACAACAAATTTAGGTGCACCACAACGTTTTATTGTTGAAATGGAATCTCCTGCACTCGCTAAATACCAAGGTGGTATTGGCTCGTTTGCTGCAACAGCTTCAGCAAAAAAAGGTCAAAAAATCAACGTACAGTCAGCTGAAGTAAAAAGCTACGCCAATCATCTTACAAAAGAGCAGAACAATTTTTCTTCTGCTCTAGCTAAAACAGTACCTAATGCAAAAATAGAACGCCATTTTCAAACATTATTTAATGGTGTCACTGTTGTTGGCCAAGGATTAACCGCTGAAAAACTGGCTCAAATGCCAGGTGTTAAATCAGTCTATCCAGAAACCATGTATGAAATAAACATGGATGCTTCTCACCAAGTTATTAATTCCCAAGCAATGTGGGAAGCCGTTTCTGGGATGGAAAATGCAGGTAAAGGAATTAAAGTCGCAATCATTGATGGTGGCATTCGTCCTGAAAACCCCATGTTTACTGACGCTGGCTTTACCGCACCAAGTGGAAATTTACCATCGGATGACTATTGCTCGACTGTTGATGCATCTTTCTGTAATAACAAACTGATCGTTGCGCGTTGGTCGCAACCTACATTCCCTGTTTGCGCTGATGAATACATGAGCCCACTCGGTTTTGGTGGCCATGGTACTCACGTAGCAGGAACCGCCGTTGGCAATAAAGTATCAACAACCTTCAAAGAAATCCCTGTTGAGTTATCAGGTGTTGCTCCAGCTGCTTACTTAATGGTTTATAAAGCTCTTTATAGTAAAGCTGACTGTACTGGTGGTAGTGGTTCAAACATCATGTTAATGGAAGCCTTAGAGCATGCTGTTAATGATGGCGCAGATGTAATCAATAACTCTTGGGGTGGTGGCGCAGGTGGTGACCCAGCCAGCAGCCCATACAAAACCATGTTTGAAGCTGCAGAAGCTGCGGGTGTTGTTGTAGTTAGCGCTGCCGGTAACGATGGTAATGGTCCTCAAACTATTGGCTGCCCAGCTTGTATTGAATCAGGAATAACTGTTGCTAACACTACAACAGGGCGTTTTTTCGCTAATAGCTTTAATACCGGTGGAGGTGATTTACTTGCTATCCCAAGTTCTGATGCTGTGCTCTCAGAAGATGTTACCGCTCCAGTGATTGCGGCCGTTAATTTAGACGCTGAAAATGCTAATGGTTGTGATGCCTTTGCTGCGGATTCGTTCAAAGATGGCATTGCATTGATTTCTCGCGGAACATGTAACTTTTCATTGAAAGCAACAAACGCAAAAGCTGCAGGCGCTAAAGCCCTTGTAGTTTATAACAATGCGGCAGGTGCACCGACGACTATGTCTATGCCTGGCGAACCATTCCCTGCAGTCATGATTACGAAAGATGCAGGTTTAGCTGTAATCGAAGCAATGGGAGATACTGCAACAACTGGTACTATAGTTGCAAAAACTAAACGCATCATGGTTACTGAACTTGCTGATAACCTAAATAGCACCAGTTCACGCGGTCCTGATGGCAACCAAAATATTCTTAAACCGGATATCGCAGCACCTGGTACCAACATTCTGTCAGCTTTTTCTCCTGATGATGGTGGTGAAGACTTTAATATGATCTCTGGCACCAGTATGGCAAGCCCTCATGTTGCAGGTGCAGCAGCTCTTATGAGCCAACTGCACCCAGAGTGGAGCGCAAATGATATAAAAACGGCTCTCACTTCTACGGCTAAATATGAAGACATTCTCGATGATGATGCAACAACCCCAGCAACTCCATTTGACATGGGTGCAGGTCGCATGGATTTAGATGCTGCAGCCAAGGCAGTATTAACCTTTGACAAACCTTCAATTGCTTCAGACTCTTGCGTTGGTCCATGCACCTTCACTCGTACTGTCTATAACAAAAGCGATGCAACGACATCTTGGAGCTTATCAACTTCATCAGATAGCACAGGCATCACAGTATCCCCCTCTACCTTAGAACTTGCCGCAGGAGCCTCTGCCACGTTTACTGTAACCGTTGACTCAACTTTCGCTGAATATGGCGAGTGGATCTTCGGAAACATATTAATCAACAGCGCGGAAGGGTTACAAAATGCTCATTTACCTCTAGCTGTTTTGGCTAAAGAATCAAGTAATGCATCCTTAATTTCTACACTAACAACCAAAACAGATATTACTGCGAGTGACGTGATCCCATTGGTTGCAACTGTGAACAATAATGTATTTGCAAATACAGTCACAGTAACAGCACAAGCGCCTAAAGGTACTAAACTAACCTCAAAAGATGATGTAAAAGTCACTTTAGCAGGTGCAACACAAAATGGATTGCAGGTAAATGAAGATTTGGGCTTAGTGACATGGGTAGGCCAACTAAATTTACCTAAAATGGCAACAACCAAAGGTGCTCAAAGATTTCCAAGTATCGTTGGCTTAGGTGTTGTTCCCGTTACTTGCCCTGAAGGCTGTGATGAACAAGCCTTTACTTTTACAGTTCCAAGCTTTAAATACAACGGCGTGAGCTACAGCAAAATAACAATCTCAGACAATGGTTTAGCGATTGTTGGAGGCGGAAGTGCAAGTGGTACTTTTGCAAATAAACAATTACCAGATGGTAGTAACCCAAATAATATCCTTGCTCCATTCTGGTCTGATTTCGACTTATCAGATAAGTCTGTCGGCGATACTGGTGGCGGTGATTTAGCTGTTGGAGTATTCACAGATGGCGCTGGAGTGAAATGGTTAGCTTTAGAGTGGAATAAAGGCCAACTCTATGGCGACACATCAGGTACAGCTTATACATTCAGTGTTTGGATTAGGACAGGTGATACTGAAGAGGTTGTCTTCAACTATATCAATATTCCAAATATACCTGCAAACGTCACTATTGGTGCTGAAAACGTAGGCGGTACTATTGGGACGACTTATAACTTTAATGGTACAGGTGGCAATATTTCTACAGGTGATGCATTAACCTTAAAAAATACAACGGCAGGAAATGTCACTATTAACTACGATGTTACAGCGACATCACTCAATGTTGGACAAGCCGATGTAATTGAAACCAACGAAGAAGCTTTAGTCTCAATTGATGTCTTAAAAAATGATATCAAACCAGATATGAAAGTTGCTCGAGTATCAATTACAGGTGATGGCATTACGGAAAATGCCCAACGCATTATTGATATCATGCCAAAAGGAGCATTAGGCAGCTTAGCTATTGTACAAGCACCTTCGCACGGCACTGCTTCAATCAATTCAACAGGTGGAATTGATTATACACCTGCAGAGAATTACTTTGGTCCGGATATGCTTAGCTATACATCTGCAGACGAAGATGGCAATACTGGCGCTGCGGCAATTGTTACCATTGACGTAAAAAATGTAAATGACGCACCAACAGTCGCTCCAGTCGGTTCAACTGGTGTTGAAGGTTCTGTGTTAACAGCAAAAGCTAATGGCGCGGATATAGATCAAGATACCTTGACTTATACTTGGACTCAGACGAGTGGAACTCCAGTGACCTTCACCAATGGTGGAGAGGTAATAAGTTTCACCGCACCTAGTGGAGCACAAGATCTGGTCTTTACAGTAACAGCGTCTGACGGAAAATTAGAAAGCAATCCTAGTACAGTAACGGTTAAAGTAACGGCAAAACCAATACCTCCAGCTAAAAAAGATGATGGCGGAGCATTAGGTTGGCTAACCGCCTTATTGTTACCACTGGCGGCAATGCGTCGTCGTATGAAGTAACGAGTTGTTGACACTAAAAAGGGAGCCTTAATGGCTCCCTTTTTCTATTACGCTCTAAAGAAATATGTCTAGGAACGCAGGCCGATTCCGCGCGAGACTAAGTAATACGCTAAGGTCCAAAGTGCGACACAGAAACCGATCATAATGGCGATGGATAATGGCACGCTGATATCGGCGAAGCCTAAAAAGCCGTAGCGGAACACGTTGATCATATAGACCACAGGGTTGAGTGCCGACACGCCTTGCCAAAATGGGGGTAAAAGTGACAGGGAGTAAAATACGCCGCCAAGGTAAGTTAATGGGGTAAGCACAAAGGTGGGGATGATACTGATGTCGTCGAAGCTTTTGGCAAAAACAGCGTTAATTAAGCCACCCAATGAGAATAGCACTGAGGTTAAAAATACCGTCATCACCACTAAACCTGCGTGATGTAAGCTTATGTCGACAAAGAACATGGCAACTAACGTCACTATTAGGCCGACACACAAACCGCGCGCCACACCGCCACCGACGTAGCCAGCAATCAGTACATAATGGGGCACAGGTGCCACCATCAACTCTTCTAAATTACGTTGAAACTTGGCACTGTAAAATGAGCTAGCGACATTCGAGTAAGAGTTAGTGATCACCGACATCATGATCAAACCAGGGGCGATAAACTCCATATAAGATACGCCGCCCATTTCTCCAATCCGGCTGCCGACTAAGTTACCAAAAATCAAAAAATACAAAGTCATGGTAATCGCTGGCGGGACTAAGGTCTGGATCCAAATTCGCGTAAAACGATTAATCTCTTTACTTAAAATACTTTTAAAGGCAATAAAGTAGAGCTGATTCATGCTGAGGCTCCCTGAGTTTTCTTCACGAGTTCGACGAAGAGTTCTTCTAACCGATTAGACTTGTTACGCATCGATAGCACTTCAATATTGGCTGCGCTCAATTGGCTAAAGACATCGTTAAGATTATGCTCTTTCGCTACATCCACCTCTAAGGTATGAGAGTCGGTTAAGCGACAAGCCATGCCATCGAGCACGGGGGCCGTTCCAGTATCGCGACGAAGATCGAGAATAAAAGTCTCCATATTCAGCTTACTCAGCAACGCCTTCATGCTAGTGCATTCCACTAAAATACCTTTATCGATAATGCCGATATTACGGCAAAGCATTTCCGCTTCTTCAAGGTAATGAGTGGTCAGGATGATCGTCACGCCCTGCTGGTTTATTTGTTTAAGAAACTCCCACATAGAGCGGCGCAGTTCAATATCCACACCTGCGGTAGGTTCATCTAAAATCAATAATTTAGGTTCGTGCATCAGGGCGCGCGCAATCATTAACCGTCGCTTCATCCCGCCGGATAATTCCCGCGAAGGGCTATTGCGCTTTTCCCACAGATCCAGTTGACTTAAGTATTTTTGGGCACGCTCAAGGGCGATAGGTTTTGGCACACCATAGTAACCCGCTTGATTCACCACAATTTGCAGCACGGTTTCAAACTGGTTGAAGTTAAACTCTTGTGGCACTAAACCAATGCAGAGCTTGGCGTGTTCTAGCTGCTTATCAATATCATAATCAAAGACTTTGACCGTGCCTGAACTCTTCTGCACTAAGGAGCTGATAATACCAATCGTAGTGGATTTACCCGCACCATTGGGGCCGAGCAAGGCAAAGAAATCCCCTTGATTGACGGTGAGGCTGATGCCTTTGACCGCTTCGACGCCGCCTTTATAGGTTTTTTTAAGCCCTTCGAGTACTAGAGCATGGGTAATATTCGCCATATTTGTACCGATCCTTACACATTAGAAAGTAATAAGATGGTGCTAAAAAACACAATTACAATGATGGGTTGCAGAACTAACGCAAAAAGTTAGCTAATTGATTGAAAAGACAATATTTAATGATTCAATCATTAATACTTTTTATATTGACGCAAAAAGCAAAACTCCCGCCTGTTGCGGGAGTTTTAAACTGTATCGGACACTTAATCGAGTGGTACGACTTTGGCGATATAAGGTAGATTGCGATACTGCTCGGCATAATCAATACCATAACCTACGATAAACTCATCAGGGATAGTAAAACCGATAAAATCGACCTTCACATCCACTTCACGACGCTCAGGTTTATCCAACAGGGTGCACAGTGCAAGACTCTTAGGCTCCCGCAGTAACAACATCTCGCGCACTTTGCTTAAGGTGTTACCTGAGTCAATCAAGTCTTCCACAATCAGCACATCGCGACCGGCGATATCTGATTGCACATCTTTCAGCACTTTCACATCCCGTGAGCTGGTCATAGTATTGCCATAACTGGAAACCGACATAAAATCGATTTCAACATGGCCTTTAATGCGGCGACACAGGTCAGCCATAAAGACCACTGAGCCTTTTAACAAGCCTACCATCAGCAGACGTTCACTGTGGGCATAATGGGCATTGATTAGCTCGGCCATTTGATCCAATTTCTGGCTTATCTCTTCAGCAGAGATCATCACTTCGGTGGTGTGTTTCATATAAGTCTCAATTGTCGAGGTCGCGGTTAGACTGTTTGTCATAACCCCAGCGACTCGTTAATGCATGGTCAACGCCCAAATGATCGAGAATTCGAGCGACCATGAAGTCTACCAGATCTTCTACCGATTTGGGATTGTGATAAAAGCCGGGTGCAGCGGGCATAATGGTCGCGCCGAGGCGAGAAAGGCTTAACATATGCTCTAAGTGTATGGTACTAAAAGGAGTTTCCCTCGGTACTAGGATAAGTTGGCCGCGCTCTTTAATCACCACATCGGCGGCGCGTTCGAGTAAATTATTACTCATTCCGGTAGCAACTGCCGCTAACGTCCCCGTTGAGCAAGGACAAATCACCATTTGTTTAGGTGCTGCGCTACCCGATGCAGGCGGTGAAAACCACTCATCTTTGCCTAATACCACTAACTCGCCAGCAATAATCACGCCTTTTTCGTGCAGCAAAGCCAACAGCTGGGCATGGGCTTTGTCACTGTTGGCGCTTAACTGTAAGCCGTGTTCCGTCGCCAATACCACTCGAGCTGCACTGGAGATCATCAAAAACACTTGATAACCCGATACCAACAGACACTCGAGTAACTTAAGCCCATAGGGAGCACCCGAGGCGCCCGTCCAAGCTAAACTAATCGCCTTAGTCGACTTTGCGTAGGCCATCTTAGCTAACCTGCTCTACAGTTGAAGCCTGTTCTAATGCGGCCAGCAGCTTCTTATGTAACCCACCAAAACCGCCGTTACTCATCACCACTATGGTGTCGCCTGCTTTGGCGGTTGCTGCGACTTTCGCGACCACATCATCAATTTGATGTAACACAGTCACAGGGATCACCGCCGCTTCCATGGCTTCTTTCATATTCCAGTCGATGGTATCGGCTTGATATAAAAAGGCTTCGTCGGCTTGCATCATAGAAAAAGCTAAAGTGTCTTTATGGACACCGCTCTTCATGGTATTTGAGCGCGGCTCGAGTACCACAGTAATTTTGCTCTGCCCAACCTTAGCCCGCATACCTTTTAACGTGGTCGCAATGGCCGTCGGATGGTGGGCAAAATCGTCATATACGCTCACACCGTTAACGGTTCCGAGTAATTCGAGTCGACGCTTAGGTGGCATAAACTTAGCTAAAGCTTCAATTGCAGCACTTGGCTTAACGCCCACGTGGCGTGCGGCAGCAATGGCCATCATGGCGTTTTCAATATTGTGTTGACCAATCAAATCCCATTCGAGAATACCTTGGGACTCGCCATCAAAAAATACTTCAAAGCGATGGCAATCATCACTTAACGCTTTGCCATACCAACCGCTGGTCGATTCGGCTAAATGATAGGTTTCTTGCTCACTCCAACAACCCATATCAATCGTTTGCTTAACGGCATGGGAATCGGCGGGCCAAATGATCTTTCCTTCGCCAGGAACGGTGCGAACTAAGTGGTTAAACTGTTTTTGAATCGCAGCCAGATCGGCAAAAATATCGGCATGATCGAACTCAAGATTGTTGATCACTAAGGTACGCGGATGATAATGCACGAATTTCGAACGTTTATCGAAGAAGGCACTGTCGTATTCGTCGGCCTCAACGACAAAGAAAGCGGTCTTGCCTAAACGTGCCGACACACCAAAGTTTTGCGGTACGCCACCGATTAAGAACCCAGGCTCATAACCACAATCATCTAAAATCCAGGCTAACATGCTAGAAGTCGAGGTTTTACCGTGAGTGCCAGACACTGCCAGCACCCAACGCTCAGGCAAAATATGATCGGCTAAAAACTGTGGGCCAGAGGTATAAGGGATGCCAATGTTCAACACGGCTTCCACACAAGGATTACCCCGGCTCATGGCATTACCAATCACAACTAAGTCAGGATAGTGCCCAGCTTCGCCCAGCTGGCTAGGATCAAAACCTTGAATAAGCTCAATGCCTTGGTCCTCTAGTTGCGTGCTCATTGGAGGATAGACATTGGCATCCGAGCCCGTCACTCTGTGCCCTTTGGCCCTAGCCAATAACGCTAGACCACCCATGAAGGTTCCACAAATCCCTAAAATATGTACGTGCATACCGCTCGCTCTGATGTGTTGAATTCACCGCCATTCTAATCCATCGAGCGACAGATTGGCAGGTAACAATCGGGGAAAAGCACAGCAATCACAAATGACAGTTTCAAAATCAGTAGATTTCACATTTGAGCTGCAGAACTGAGATTTTTAGATAACAGGTCAACTAACACAAGGCCGAAAACTGTCGCAATGCAGGTACTAACGTAAGTCACGGTAGAGCTGAGCGTGCTGGCTACGGTGCCGACTAAATAAGAATTGACGTAACGCTTCACGCTCTTCGGTTTCGGCCTGAAACTTAACGAAAGCCAGACCTTTCTCGCTACGAATAGGCTCGATATCGACGCGCATAGTCTCGCCATTGGGCAATTGTAATTGCAAGTCTTTACTGCCTAACAATTGTTTAAATTGCTGCTGTGATTTAGCACGAATGGCCATGCCAGAACTAGATAGCGAGGCAACAGACCATTGCTCACCTTGATCGTGGTCGAATATCCACACATCATCGGCTTGAGTTAACCGCCAACTGCGCTCCACTCCCGAGGCATCTAGCACTTCAGGTACACCTAAAGTGGGTTGAAACTGTCCAAAGTCATCCACTTTCATCAGTAGCGGAAACCAGAGTTTATAGGGTCCGACTTCGGCCAATAAAGTGAGTTTTGCCTTGCCGAGAATCGAGGCGATAACTTGCGGCACTTCAGTTGTGACTGTGAGCACATGATTGACCAGGGGATCGTTAGTCAAGGCAGTGCCCACACGAGTCGGCGAAAAAAGTTCGCTAAAACAAGCAAGCTCCTCCGCGGATAATCGAGGTTCATCCATCATGATAAGTCCTCCCGAGTTAAATTCCTTACCCCAAAAAGTACCACCAAAGTATGGGATTGTACATTTTTACACCAAAACAGTGGCAAAAAACGGAATATAGGCTAGCAAGGCTAAATTCAAGACTCTATTAGCCATTTGCGCTATTTAACTTGGAAAATGCAGTGAATTGTTATTCTTCGCTTTTTAAACTGCTGGAAGGCGGAGCAAACAAGATACGCAGTCGTTGTTTAACACTCAACCCTGTCGCTGTGACCTCTGCAAACATGTCTCGCCATTCACTAAAAGTCACTTTAAAGGGATTAAAACTATTCACTGGCTTAGTGATGCCGTAAATCACAGTATCTACCTCGGGCTCAAAAGTGCCAAACAGCTTGTCCCAAATAATCAGCACACCCGCATAGTTTTTATCTATATATTGGGGATTACGACCGTGATGCACCCTGTGATGTGATGGAGTATTGAAGACCCATTCCAGCGGTCCGAGTGATTTAATCGCTTGGGTATGCACAAAAAATTGCAATCCCAGATTGAGTAATACCACAAACACCACCCAGTTTGGATCGAAACCTATGACCACCAGCGGTAACCAAAATACCCACATGCCTGCAAAGGGATACATTAAACTCTGACGAAACGCAGTGCTAAAATTCATATTCTCAGAGCTATGGTGCACCACGTGAGCCGCCCACATCCAGCGGACTCTGTGGCTCGCCCTGTGGAACCAGTAATAACAAAAGTCCTGCGCGACCATCAAAGCAATAAAGCTCAATGGGCCCATTTCAATATCGAATAACTTCCAACCAAAAATCGCCAAATACAGCTTAGCGATCAACAAACCAGTGAGTAAATCAGCACCTTGATGCATGGCCGCGAGGCTGAAATTACACAGCACTTCTTGGCCGCGATAACGTGCACTTAACGGTAGCTTTTGTCTTTTATCGCCAAAGTACCATTCCAGCAAAATACACACGAAAAACAAAGGTGCAAGCACCAGCAGTAACAATTCTGGGTGCTGGATCAGCGAGGCGATATCCATATAAGATCATCCTGTTCTATTTTTATTTTATGATTATTTTTATTGTTACTTTTATAAAAACTCTAACTGCATTCTATAAACCGCATTCAACGCCACAACGCAGGCAGCTGCGATCCGTTAGTCATCGTTAGCTACCAGCGGGCATAATGATCTTCGGCGAGTCCCAGAACATTATTTAACTGGTAATTGTGTCCTTGATTATCGGTAATAGTGCCGCTGAAATGACCGATGAACTGGCGGAAATTACTCTTAAGCAAGAGCAAATTACACTTTTCACTGCGACAATTGCGCGCCGCAAACTGCAAATCCACTTGGCCATTTTGACTGTAGACTCGCCAAACCTCGGCGCCGAGCGTGGCATGGCGATCAAACTCAAATTGCACTGGCCCGAGTAAATGACGCTCACCATTAATCCAAAAGACATTTTCAGTAGCCCCAGTTTCATTAACACCCGCCGCTAAATTAAGTCCCATAATGCCCTCATGGATCCGCGCGTTAATTGACGCCCAGCGCCAACTGGTATCACGGCGCATGTAACCCGCCGAAAAGTCATAGCCTGCTAAAGCTTGATTCAGCGGCTGCGGCTCATGACCCACAGTCAAACTACCTTTAACGGTCAAACCATTATGCTTTTGTGTGTAAGTCCAGCCGTTGTATCCAGTAGGACTACACATAGCCATAGGCAAACTTAAGGGGGCTGAGTGTAAAGTCACATCGGCTTGAATGTTTTTAGTATCAATCACTAACCGCCAACCGCCCTCTACAATCTCAAAGCTTAACTGCGCCCCTTTACGGCCAATACTACTTCGACCCTCGGCTGGCGATGGCGTCATTTGATAGCCAAACCTCAAAGGTTTTAGCCAATCAAGCTGGGTGAGTGTGTTGGTTTTTATGTCGTATAAATAACAAAAAGCACTGCCGACGTAGGCAATATCGGCAAGCGCGATGCCTAGGACATAACGCGGCGTGACCAAAGAGACAAACTGAAATTGTTTATAATCGAAATGCTTAGCCCACGCTGAAGCAGGTTTATCCATGGTATCGAAATAGGCAAAGTCCGCTAAACCTAAGGTTTTGACTATGCCATCGAAATGACCGAAATGGGGTAAGCCCTTCTGATTGATCAGGTTATCTGGGGCGATTTGCGTTGCTATCGTTAACATGACTAAGCCTTACAAAAAAGACGCGGGAGCATCTATGCTCTCTCATTCTAAACATCGAATTTTTACTCTAACCTGTCCCCCATTGCATTAAAAGAGTGCAAGGACAAAATGTTGTCATTTTGTTGCCAGCCAGTGTTCGGTTTAATGTTTTAAATTCCTTGTTTGTAAAACGATTAAAGCGCCTAAAGGCGCTTTAATCGTTGGATAAGGAGAGATTAGAATCGGTAACTAATACCAAAGTTGATCCCCTGTAATTCAAGCTCTTTCATCGGGATATATTGGTATTCCAAATTCAAACCAAATCCTGACTTAAATCGATATTGCCAGCCTGCAGCGCCATAAAAACCGACATCATCCGAGTCCATATCTTGTTTATCTATCTCATAGCTGACTTGAGTGTAAGCAGCGCCTAATTTGGCATACAGGCTGTTACCACGAGACAAAGCATATTCAGCGTAAGCGGCGGTTCTAACACCTTGGTAACGTAAATCTTTTATCTCACTGATGACGCTAACAAGCGCACTCGCCACCCCACCTGAACCCGCTAAATAACCCGCCTCAAACCCAAAATGCTCGTTGAGCATATAGCGGTAATATAAGTTGCTGGTTAAGGTGTCACCCGCATCATATTTACCGTTCTTAGTTTCAAATTCTTGGGTACCGTAACCTAAACTACCACCCAGTATATGGGCAGAATCGCCCGCGAGCGCATTGGAGCTCATCAGGCCTGACGCCAGCATCAGGCCAACAAATAACGAAGTGAATGATATTTTTTCCATATTTAACCTGCCTTCCATGCCTTGTAACTATGCGAATAAATGATGTGAATGCACAGAAAACACGGATGTGAATAATGAGCACAAGATATTAGCAATAAAAGCTGTACCTCAACTGAATCACGGTGTTCTGTGGCATCAAAAGTGATTTCTGGTATGCTGTAGCCACTTTTACTTGTACGAGAGATCCCATGAAACGGCTATTACTGACCTTGACTTTCCCCCTGCTGTTCGCGGGCTGTGCCAGCCAAAATCCGACTCATATGGCTTTCAGCCCTCAAGTGCCCAATATCAGCCAACAAACGGCGCAACTTGTACCTATCGCTCTTGAAACGGTAGATACACGCACAGTCGATTATGTTGCTCGTTTTATTGAAGAAGGGACAAAAACACGTTTAGTTGGCCCGAGCGAACCGCCTAAACTGTTACTCGATGAAGTATTCCGCGCAGGTTTTGCTCAAGCGGGCTACCAAATCGACCCAAGCGCAACTAATTCAGTGCAAATTCAATTAGAAGAATTGCAAATGGATATCACTAAAAAGACCTTCGGCTATGAGGCAAAACACAGTGTGTTAATCGCAGTTCAAGCCAAAAACTCCACCCAAGAGCTGGTTAAACGCTATAAAGCCAAAGGCACTTTAAAAGGTCCTTTAACGCCCGATTTTGCAACTTTAGAACTGGATATGAACAAATTACTCGGCCAACTTACCGGCGAGATTCTAAACGATCCTGAGCTTAATCAGTTTCTACAAAAATAACAGCGTCAGTTTATTATAAGGAAATCAATATGCTCCGTTGGATATCAGCCCTCTTACTCATCTTTATAAGTCATCATAGCCTCGCACTCGACATTCAGGCCGATACCTTGTATCCCAGAGTCGAATTTGATACTAGCTTAGGCAAAATAGTGGTCGAGCTAGATAGAACTCGTGCACCAATCACTGTCGATAACTTTTTAACTCATGTCGTTAAAGGCGAATACGACAACACAATATTTCACCGCGTGATCAGTGACTTTGTGGTGCAAGGCGGCGGAATCACCCCCAAGTATGAAGAGCTACCCGAGGGTAAGCCGATAGTCAACGAATCGGGAAATGGCCTAACAAATAGCATGGGCACTATCGCCATGGCACGTGAAAACGAGCCGCACTCAGCCACTCGTCAGTTCTACTTTAACGTAGCCGACAACACTAAACTCGATCCCTCTAAACGTCGTTGGGGTTATGCCGTATTTGGTGAAGTGATTGAAGGTAAAACCGTCCTCGAAGCTATGGCTGTCGTTGAGACAGGAACTAACACTAAGCTCAATTGGCCCGATGTTCCTGTTACCCCTATCATATTGAAAAAAGCCAAATTATTACCAAAACAGTAATCAAAATATAATTTCGAGCAAAAGCGCTAATTTTGCATCTATACTGTGATAGTAAACAGAAAGGAGGCAAACGATGACAGCAACTGAGTTCATCGATAATAAAGCGCCCCAACTCGCCTTCTATGGAAAAGCGTTTTTGAGTGAAGAACTCGACTTCCATGAAGTGCAACTTTACTTATGGGACACGTTAGAAGAATGGCAGCAACTGAATTCGACTGGCGAAGCGCAAACTGAAACTGAAAAAGTGTTTTGGCACTTGCTCCACAGCTTTAACAGGTGGCCTGACTGTGTGATCCGCGGTAATCAATATCTGCGTAAGCAAGTAAATGATTGCTGTGACTACCTGAGTTTAGGCGGCCGAGTGCCGCAGGGATGCATCGGGATAAGACCTTAAGTTCAGCATTCCTATCGATAAAAAATGGCCTGTAATAGGGCCTTTTTTATTTCGTAAACCAATTCCTCGTGTGTACATTATTACGCTCTCCTTACTATCAAGATCTATGCTAGCGATAAAGATAAGCGGTAAACTTTTAGCTACAAGCAGTTAACTCTCGAGCCATATTCAACCATCTTATAGTGCTAAACGGGACTCCAAAGTAAAAGGAATACCATTAGCCCTTGAACCCTATGGCACCTTACCCGTAAGCTAAGCGGATTAAACACTTAGACTCATGCCTATGTCCGCAACAGGTTTTATTCAACGTACACTCGATGCCCTCAGTGTCTATTATCACAAGCGGGTTTTGATCCTGTTATTACTGGGTTTTTCTGCTGGTCTACCATTAATGCTGGTATTTTCAACGTTATCCTTTTGGTTGCGTGAAGCTGGTGTTGATCGCACTTCAATCGGTTATTTCAGCTGGATAGCCTTAGCCTATGCGTTTAAATGGGCTTGGTCACCCTTAGTCGATCGGCTTTCATTGCCGCTGCTAACTCGATTTCTAGGCCGCCGCCGTAGCTGGATGCTGTTCGCTCAGTTGTTATTGGTTGGTGCCATCTTAGGCATGTCTTTTAGTGACCCTCTCAAAGATCTCGAGCGCTTGGCACTGTTCGCATTAATGGTCGCCTTTGCCTCAGCCACTCAAGATATTGTTATTGATGCCTTTCGGATTGAATCAGCCCCAGAAAAGATGCAAGCCGCACTAGCAGCGGCCTATCAAGTGGGTTATCGCAGCGCCATGATTATCGCCACCGCAGGTGCTCTCACGATAGCGGCTTGGGTTGAACCCGGTAACACGGCATACAACTTAGTGGCATGGCAAACTTCTTACCTGATTATGGCAGGATTGATGTCTGTTGGGATTTTGACCACGCTTTTTAGCCGCGAACCCGAAGTCGATACCCGCGCCGCCGATGCCACTGAATTAGTGCTAAAACAACGCTTAAGTGCACGTTATCCTAGAATTATCGCAGCGGGCATATCTTGGGTATATACGGCCAGTATTTTACCCTTTATCGACTTTTTCAAACGCTATGGCCGCAGCGCTATCCTCATCTTATTACTGATTTCTTGCTACCGGATCTCGGATATTGTGATGGGGATTATGGCGAACGTCTTTTATGTGGACATGGGATTCACTAAGGAAGAAATTGCCTATTTGAGTAAAATCTATGGTCTGATCATGACCTTAGTCGGCGCAGCCTTTGGCGGCGTTCTGTTAGCTCGCTTCGGAACTATGAAGATCCTTTTCCTCGGTGCCTTACTGGTTGCCGTAACCAATCTGCTATTCGCGTGGCAGGCAGTGATTGGCTACAACGTGCCCTTTTTAACCTTTGCTATTTCCGTGGATAACTTCAGCGCTGGGATAGCCACGGCGGCATTTATTGCCTATCTCTCGAGTCTCACTAGCAACGGCTACAGTGCAACGCAATATGCCTTACTATCTTCGATTATGTTGCTTTTCCCTAAATTTATCGCGGGCTTCTCGGGCGCTTATGTCGACGCATTTGGCTATGTGAACTTCTTTGTCGCTGCCAGTGTTATTGGCTTTCCAGTGTTGTTTTTGGTTGTCTTAGTCAACAAGTATGCGCCGCATCCAAGCACATCATTAATGGATGATTCGTCAAAAAGTGCACCAACAAAATCGGATTAAGGTCTCATAGCACTTATGTCATCAATATAAAAAAGCCCTCACACCTTAGTGTGAGGGCTTTTACATTTAAAGACGAAATGGCAAACGCGATACTGCATCACGTTAAACCAATTCTGCTCGATTAATCTTTAAAGTTATCAAATTGGAAAGGCTGGCCTAACTCAGACTCACGTGCCAACGCCATGACAGCTTGTAAATCGTCACGTTTTTTACCTGTAACTCGTACTTTCTCGCCCTGAATAGACGCTTGCACTTTAAGTTTGCTGTCTTTAATTAGCTTGACCAGTTTTTTAGCAATTAAGGTTTCTATACCTTCTTTAAACTTCACTTTTAGGGAGAAGGTTTTACCGCTGTGGATGGCTTTCTCATCGACTTCCATCGAAGACGGATCCACATTACGTTTGCTCAGTTGCATACGTAAAATGTCCACTAATTGTTGGCATTGGAAGTCATCTTCAGCGGTTAACGTGACCACATGGTCCTTATATTCCACGTCAGCCGTTTTACCGCGAAAATCGAAACGTGTCGCCAGCTCACGCTTAGTATTATCAACCGCATTACGCAGTTCAACTTCATTCACTTCTGACACAATATCCATTGAAGGCATAGTTTTTATGTCCCATATCAAATTAATATGCAGCTAGTTTACCCACACACAGGCCTAAGTTGAAGGTAAAGCCTAGAATAAAAGCGTAATCATGGGTGACTTTAGCCACACATTTTCCTATCATTGCCCCACTCTAAGCTAATACAAACATATTTGTGATAACTAAAAACACCCTATTTAAGCTGGCTTTAGCCGTAGCCTTTGTCGTGATCAGTTATCTGGTATTTTCCAGACCAACCTATTCGCAAAGTATTCCGAATATCGACAAGGTAGGCCATCTTGGGAGCTTTTTTTGCCTCTCCTATCTCACCTATCTTGCTTTCAAACCTAAGTGGTATTGGTTATCTCTCACACTGGCAAGCTACGCCATTTTAATTGAGTTGGTGCAATCACGTTTGCCCTACCGTAGCGCTTCTGTGGGGGATGTTATTGCCGACTTTTCGGGTATTGCACTGTTTTACTTTTGCAATTGGGCCTATGGCAAATACTTCCGCGCAGCGCAATTGCGAGAAGATTAACTCAGGTGCTTCAAACTGGTACTGATAACAGATACCTTAAGGCTACACATATGACTCTTGCTGTGAACATAAATCGCGTGGTGGATATTGCGATTTTAGGTGCTGGTGCCGTTGGGCAGCTTATTTGCCACCAACTGACTACAGCGGGCATGAGTGTTGGTCTTATCGGCCGCGATTCAATTGCATCTATACAGCAGACACTTAGCGTCACTCCATTAGCGCTGGCCAATGATAATCAACAGAAAACACAAGCACTCCAGTATTCTGTGCCTATCTTAGCGGCCAATGCGCTCGATAATATCCGCCTCGTGATTGTCTGCGTCAAAGCCTATCAAGTGCTCGATGCACTTTTGCCCTTACTTAACCAACTGCCCAGACAATGCCACATTTTGTTGTTACACAATGGAATGGGACCTCATTTAGCCCTAGCGCCGCTAATTGATGCGCAAGCTGATGACAGAGGGCTAAGCCTAGGGACAACTTCCCAAGGAGTGTTACGTCAAGCCAGTTGGCAAATTAGGCAAACTGGACAAGGGCTAACTCAATTTGGGCATTTTGCAGGTACAGAGCTCACTGAGCATTATCGCAATGCTTTACTGACGGCTATCCCCAACAGTGAATGGGTGGATGCCATTGTGCCTTGTCTATGGCAGAAACTCGCCGTTAATGCCGCGATTAATCCGCTTACAGCACTATATCAATGTCCTAATGGCACACTCGCCGAGCCAGATTTTAGTGACATGATTAAAGGCATTCTCGACGAGTTAGTCACGGTTGCCACACTCGAGGGCGTGCCTCTCGATAAACAATTGTTACACGACAGGGTCTATCAGGTGATCCGCCTCACTGCGGGGAATTTCTCATCGATGCACCAAGATATTGCACACCAAAGACGAACTGAAATAGACCAAATTAATGGTTATATCTGTGAGCGTGCACAAGCGCACGGTTTAAGTGCACCAGTTAATGCTGACCTCTGGGCGCGCGTCAAACAGCTAGAAGCTTAAGCAAGAAAACTCACATAACAAAACTAAATATAACATTATGTTTAATTGATATAATTTTTAATTTTTTGCTAAATCCCCACTTTTTACTTACCGCATTAAAACGCGAATCACCCTAGCGCCATACTCACTCGGCTTTTACCGCACTCATGCTAGTCAAGCAAATTTAACTTGCACCAATAATGCGCACCAAATCAGGGCAGATTAACTTTGCTTTGCACCGTTTTGCATCAAAATTTTAAGCTATTTCGGTGCATTTTAATGTTAACGCAATGATAATAAATGCTTTGTCTATATGGCCTAATTCCTGCTTTATTCCAATCAATTGAGTCTGCAGCTTGTTGGAGAGAAAATTGAAACTGGTCACCGCAATCATTAAACCGTTCAAATTAGACGATGTACGTGAAGCTTTAACCCAGCTCAGCGTCCATGGCATGACAGTCACTGAAGTACGTGGTTTTGGCCGCCAAAAGGGCCATACGGAATTGTATCGTGGTGCTGAATATGCAGTGGACTTTTTACCTAAGATTAAACTCGAAGTTGCCATTCATTCCGATCAAGAAGATGCCGTTATTGATGCCATTATTGCTGCAGCCCATACGGGCAAAGTGGGTGATGGCAAAATCTTTGTGACTTCGTTAGAACAAGTGGTGCGCATTCGCACTTCGGAAGAAGGAGTTGATGCCCTATGATGCTAGTGAGCTTCAGACTCAGTATTAAATACCTATTGATATTATTCAGTGTATTGACGACGAACGCCGTCGCCGATGATGGTCAATTTAGCGCTGCAAATACGGCGTGGATCTTAAGCTCATCCGCATTAGTGTTGTTGATGACCCTGCCAGGATTAGCCTTATTTTACGGCGGTTTAGTTCGCAGTAAAAACGTGCTTTCAATATTGATGCAATGCTTCTCTATTGCCGCCCTAGTGTCAGTTTTATGGTTCGGGCTAGGTTATTCACTCGCATTCGACACAGGTAACAGTCTCATCGGTGGCTTAGACAAAGCACTACTGTCAGGTATTGGTCGCGATAGTCTTAGCGGGGATATTCCCGAGCCGCTGTTTATGCTATTTCAAATGACCTTTGCCATCATAACGCCAGCTTTAATCATCGGTGGTTTTGCCGAGCGAATGAAGTTTTCAGCTGTGCTTATCTTTTCAGGTGCTTGGTTATTACTGGTTTATGCGCCGATCACCCACTGGGTTTGGGGCGGTGGCTGGTTAGCACAGCTAGGACTGTATGATTTCGCAGGCGGAACCGTGGTGCATATCACCGCAGGGGTTGCTGCGCTCGTGGCCGCTAAAGTGCTAGGTCCACGCAAAGGATTTTTAAACTCGGCCATTATGCCGCACAACCTGACGATGACTGTCACAGGTGCGGGCATGCTGTGGGTGGGTTGGTTCGGTTTTAACGGCGGCAGTGCGCTAGGCGCTAACGGCACCGCAGCCATGGCGATTCTAGCCACTCATCTCGCCGCTTCTATGGGCGCGATGACATGGGCGGCAATTGAGTGGATTAAGTTTGGTAAACCCAGCGCCCTTGGCATAGTCACAGGCATGGTAGCGGGCTTAGGCACTATCACTCCGGCGTCTGGTTATGTTGGCCCAGCAGGCGCCTTAGTCATAGGTTTACTCGGTGGAATCGTGTGTTTTTACTCAACGGTTTATATCAAACAGAAACTTAAAATCGATGACTCCTTAGACGTTTTCCCCGTGCACGGTGTCGGCGGTATTCTTGGTACTCTTTTGGCAGGAGTCTTTAGCTCGACCCAATTAGGCGTTTTTAGCGGCTACGGTTTTGCGACTATGAATAACACTATGATAGACCAACTTGGGGTACAGATTATCGGGGTTGCGGCGACATTCACTTATACTGCGGTGGTCACTTGGTTGCTGTTTGTGATCATCCGTAAGCTACTTGGCGGCCTTCGCGTCAGCACAGAACAAGAAGTTAACGGCTTAGATTTATCGGAACACGAAGAAACGGGTTATAGCCTTTAATCAGAACCTCTAGCCAGAACCTTTAGTTAAGACAGTTGAATAGCCATAAGGGTACCAAGGCGCCCTTATGGCTGACTTACATCATGATGCTACTTTTTGAAATGTTCGACTAACCATAACTTTAAATCCCCCAACTTCATCGGCTTAGCAAAGAGATAACCTTGTAAAAAATGGACTTGGCGACTGGTCAAATAATCTGCCTGCTCCTGGGTTTCAACCCCTTCAGCCACCACCACATAATTCATCTTATGAGAGAGCTCAATAATGGTATCGAGCACGTGGGAAGTCACGGAATCCTGCCCTATGGTATCGATGAAGCATTTATCGATTTTCAAGTAATCTAATGGCATGGTTTGTAACAAAGATAAGGTTGTTTGCCCAGTACCAAAGTCATCGATAGCCACTAAAATCCCCAACTGGCGTAAGCTTTCAATGCGCTGGCAAATATCCGGCGTTAATAATTGCCGTTCGGTGATTTCGATTAAAGGCTTAACGCCAATACGATCCAAAGAATCCCGCAGATGAATAAATTTCGACTCTATATCATCTTGGGTAAAATGCTCTGGCGCCACGTTAAACGCGACTCTAAAGCCCGATTCAACCTTCATATTAGCAAAATCTTTTAATGCCTTTTCGAAGATATAATTGGTCAATGGAACAATCAACTTGCTCTCTTCGGCGATAGGAATAAACAAATCAGGCCGCACTAAGCCCATTTGTGGGTGCTGCCAACGCACTAATGCCTCGACTCCTTTGGCCTTACCGTCCTCAGCACAGATCACAGGCTGATAAACCAAAAAGAACTCTTCGTTCTCTATCCCGCTACGAATATCATCAGCAAGGGAGTGACGAGATAACCGTGAATAGAGCACAAACAAGATAGAACCCGTAATCAAAATAATGCTAAAGGGTAATGAGATGGCAAAAAATATCCAAAAAAAATGCCTAAAAAAAGCAGGTGACATTTCTAGTAACACCGAAAAACGATGATCCTCAGAATCTAAAGTCATTACCTCATTTTTGATAAACTCGAGTGATTCAGGAATCGTTTTACCATTGATGGATAAAGCGACATTGATAACTGCGCTAGGAAACACATCGGGCTGTACAAAGGAATCTAATAAATATTGTCCTTCAATAATGACAGCAGCGCCGTGTTTAGATTTAGGGTCCCATTTAGATGACACTATCGCGGGCACCTCAGGCATAAAAGGCGTGCCCGTAATAATAAACTGGTTAGATATTTCAAGATTTTCGGTAGCACTAACAATGCTCAGGGGAGTATCAATATCACCGGTTTTAGAAGAGCAATAAACATGTTGTGAATCATATATTAAAGCCGAGCGAAAGTAGGGTTGGAACAACATATAGTTGTATAACTCTTGACACTCAGAATCCTTCAATGCCAATGCATAATGGCTGATTTCATTAGCATGGGACACCAAAGTATCAATATGACTCACATAAATAGCCCCCACACCTTTGACTTTATCTTCAACAAAATACTGTGCAGAGAGATAACTTGCGACAGCAGCAATTCCAATTGGAAACAATATGACTGCCAGCCATTGCCATAATGACAGATTTAATTTTGCTAACTTTTTTCGCATATATCCTTAACTCGCACAGCGCTCGGTTAAAAATGGTATCAAAATCTATGGAGCAAGACGTGTGTATATTTGTATCTCAGCGAATGTTTGCTTGATATAAACACACTGAATCGAGTTCTATTTTAGTCTAAAAAACCATCACACCTTCTATTAATTTAGTCTATTCCCACATCACCAAAATAGCGGCGATAGCGATCAAGACTAACCCTAGCATATCTTTTATCTTTACTTTTTCCTTCAGCCAAAAGGTGGCAATCAAGATCATAAAGAAAACTTCAACTTGACCTAAGGTTTTAACATAGGGCACAGCCTGCAACGACATAGCACTAAACCAACCGATAGAACCTAAACAACTGGCGATGCTTGTCAGTAAAGTCAACTTAGGTCGTTGCCATAATGCTATCAGCGTAAATTTATCCTTAAGCAACAAATAACTGACTAACAGCAAAGTTTGTAGGCCTATCACAAATAGCAACACCCAAGCTGCGCTATGGGGGTCAAACATAAACTCGCTTCTCGTACCCAAAGCGATGTCAGCGCAAACGAAGTACCACAGGCTAAACCAATCAATACCGTATTGAGCGACAGACTTCGCAGGCCTTGTTTGGCACTCATGAGAAAAATTGCCACACCACCCAACAACACTCCCGACCAACCTAAAAGGGATAAATGCGTCCCAAAAAACACTGTGCCTAAGATCGCCGCGACCACAGCTTCACTCTTGGCTAGCCCAGCACCAACGGCAAAGTTCTGTTGCTTGAACAATTTCACCATCAAGCCCGTCGCGAGAATTTGCATCGCCGATGCTCCGAGAATAAAACCGATAAAACGGTCGCTAAAATCGGGGATTCCGACATCCTGCCAAAGATATAAGCTCGCCAAATACACGGCGGCAATCGGCCCAGCCCAAATAAAACGCGCTAAGGTCACGCCCGCAACACTCACTTCTTTACTCAGCTGGCTTTGAAACGCATTACGCCAAGCCTGCATAAATGCCGCCAGCAAAGTGAGTAAGATCCACATAAAGGTATTCCGTAAAGAATCTGGTCGGCTATAAAAACAAGATTGTTAGGCAAAGCCCATCATAAAACATTAATGTTTCAGATAGCTACGGGGCTATACCAATCACATTCCTCGACTGAAAAACAAAAGCCCCGAACGAGTCGAGGCTTTAGGATTAAGTCACTAATTCATTAAGTCTTAGCTTGCGATTACTTACTGGTATCGATTGGCTCGAAGGATTTAACCAAATCGTCGATCGCTTTCATTTGCTTCAGATAATTTTCTAACTGATGCAAAGGCAGCGCACATGGGCCATCACACTTAGCGTTATCAGGATCAGGGTGCGCCTCAATGAATAGACCCGCTAAACCCAGCGCCATACCACTGCGCGCTAACTCGGTCGCCTGTGCGCGACGTCCACCCGCGGAATCTGCACGACCACCAGGGCGTTGCAGCGCATGGGTCGCATCGAAAATCACCGGATAGCCAGATTGCTTCATCTCGTCCATACCCAACATATCAACGACTAAGTTGTTATATCCAAAGCTTGAACCACGTTCACACAGGATGATCTCGTCATTACCCGCTTCGTTAAACTTAGTGATGATATGGCGCATTTCATGTGGTGCTAAAAACTGTGGCTTTTTCACATTGATGATAGCGCCAGTTTTTGCCATAGCGACAACCAAATCAGTCTGGCGTGCTAGAAATGCAGGTAACTGAATAATATCAACTACTTCTGCCACTGGCGCACACTGATGCACTTCATGCACATCGGTGATCAAAGGTAAATTAAAGGTCTTTTTAATCTCTTCAAAAATCTTTAAGCCTTCCTCCATACCTGGACCGCGGTAAGAGTTAATCGAAGAACGATTCGCCTTATCAAAAGACGCCTTAAATATATAAGGGATCCCCAGCTTTTGAGTCACTTCGGCATAGGTTTCAGCAATCGACATCGCGAGATCGCGAGACTCAAGCACGTTCATGCCACCAAACAACACGAAAGGTTTATCGTTGGCAATCTCGATTGAACCTAGGTTTATGATTTTATTACTCATCGCAACTTCTCTCTAAAATGCTGGAACCTTTCCCAGCGGTGAATAGGAGCTAAGGCGGTTATACCGCAACTAACTGTAAAATTTGACCACAAATCCATGCCATATAGGTTCCTAACGCATAACCTAATACGGCTAACAGTACGCCCACTGGTGCTAAAGCGGGGTGAAATGCCGCCGCAACTACAGGGGCCGACGCAGCACCGCCCACATTCGCTTGGCTGCCTACGGCCATATAAAATAACGGGGCTTTAATCAGCTTAGCCACCAATAACATAAAGCTTGCGTGAACTATCATCCACACAATACCAATTAAAAAGTACAATGGCGTATCGAGCACCTTACTCACATCCATATGTAGACCAATGGTCGCAACTAAGATGTAAAGGAAGGCTGAAGCCACTTTTGATGCCCCCGCCGCCTCTAAATGACGCACTGGGCTGAATGACATCGCCAAACCAATCGTTGTGACTATCACCACTAACCAGAAGAATTTAGAGGTTAAACTGTAATCTGCGGTCCAAGGATAGTTCACTTCAAAAAATGGCCCCAGAAAATCAGCGGCGATATGAGCAATACCTGTGATACCAAAGCCTACAGCGACAATCAGCATAAGATCGCGCAGATTAGGAATGCGTGCATTTTCAGCGTGATACTTTTCAACTTTATCTTTTAACGCTTCAATAGCAGAAGTATCCGCACCGGTTTTAGCATCGATCTCTTTCGCTTTTGAGGCTAGGAACAGTAACACTGCCATCCAAATATTGGCGACTATCACATCGACTGTCACCATCACAGAGAAAATATTACCGCCCACGTCATAAATCTCTTTCATTGCAGCTTGGTTTGCGCCCCCACCAATCCAGCTCCCCGCTAAGGTCGTCATACCACGCCATACCGCATCGGGGCCATCGACCCCAATTAAAGAAGGTTCAATAACCGACACCAGCAACAAGGCGATAGGGCCGCCGATAACGATACCGACAGTGCCGGTTAAAAACATGATCAAAGCTTTCGGACCTAAACTTAAAATAGCTTTTAAATCAACGCTTAAAATCAATAAGACTAAACAAGCTGGCAGCAAATAACGGGATGCAACAAAATACAGTTGTGAGGTATTACCATCGATTACCCCAAAGGTGTTCAATAACGATGGCAAGAAATAGCACAATAAAAGGGCGGGAATAAAACGATAAAACTTCTGCCAAAAAGGATGACTACTGCTACTGGTATAAAATACAAAACCTAGAATTGTCGCGAGTATTCCTAACGCCGTGGCATCGTTCGTCACTAAAGCCGTGCTTGTCATGCTAATTTCTCCCTGTCGATACAGTTATTATTTTTATTAGAGACTTAACTTTTAAGTCCCTGGGTCAAACTTTCATCTGCCCAGTGTTATTATTTTTGCGGATTGAATTCGTTAATAAAAGTTGAATAAATAAGAAGAGCCCCGAAAGGCTCTGCTTTAGTGATAAACCTCGGCGTGTTCGTTTAATTCTTTGAGCTGCATCTTCACTATCTCGATCACGGGATCGTGAGGACTATTATCAACAAAATGCTGCAGATCGGCGGCGGCCACATTAATACAACCCAACTGCTGTGCAATAAACGCCCGCTCACGATTCAAATGCACATCGTCAACATGCCATTGCAACAGCAGACTGCAACACTCCATCGCTGCCTCAAATTGATGCGACACTATGCAACCCGCCTTAAGCTCATGCAGCATACGCGTCAGCAGTTTTTTCACCGTTGCAGGCTTTAAGTAACTTGCCTTAAGCTCAGCAGCATTACCTAACTCGCCGCGCACTAACACGTGCAACTGGTGACGGGTGAGTTCCTTGCCCGTTAAAGGATCCAAATAACTCACTTCACCGCCAATCTTACAACGCAGCACCGTATTGCCAGGTAGCAATATGGGTTCGAATTCAAGATCTAACTGCTTCGCCAGCAACATCAATACCGTCGCCAGCGTTGTACTATTACCTTGGCGACTAATTAAGCAAGTACCT
This sequence comes from Shewanella sp. SM29, assembly GCF_025654245.1. NCBI lineage: Bacteria > Pseudomonadati > Pseudomonadota > Gammaproteobacteria > Alteromonadales > Shewanellaceae > Shewanella > Shewanella sp. SM29. Next base: position 101,020 of record NZ_JAKKRN010000013.1, on the reverse strand, counting down.
AAATCTGCCGCCTCTGTACTGAAGTAGTTCTCACGAACACAAAAACCTAAATCCTCGTAAAACCAATGCAACAGCGCATTAAAACGCTGTTGTTGATCAACCAAGTAATGACTTAATACGGCTCCCGCCATTTCAAACCAAGCCCATTTAGCGGCTTCAAGTTTAGAAAATCCAAGGTGCGCACCTACATCCAATGCCGACTCGGGCAATGAAATGCCATCTTGCAGAGTGTAGTTACCCATTAACCCAATAATACCGCTTGTTTAAAATGAGCCAATTTAGCAGCATAAACCAACCAACCAATCGCGCCTAAGTAAGCAAACACTTTGAACAATTTGTTTCTGTTCGCTTTTATGGCAATGGCGCCTAGGACAATGTAAGCAACTACAGCACCGATTTTTTCGGTCATCCAAGGATCAACAAAAGGAAATTGCTGGATCATAAAACACAAAGTTAAGCCCGACAGCAGTAGGAAAGTGTCGATAACATGGGGCGCTATCTTGAGCAGCTTCTTCTCCATCAGAGCCGATTGGCGCAGATGCAGGACAAAGCGAACGGTAAGCAGTAACACGCTCAACGCGATAAAGGTAAAATGCAGATGTTTAACCGCAGGATATAGACTGTAAAAAGTTTCCATTACGATACTTATGGCCAGTGACAAAGGCGCTAGTTTACCCTAATCCTTGGCGGCATACCAATGCCTATCAGCCTAGATATTCAGAGCTAACATCATAAAAAATCAAACGAGAAGTGACGATGAATTTAAGCTTAATTAACGATGAATCAACCGAGTTCGCCGACGCTGTAAAACAAAAAATTGTCGAGTTCAACCAAGTCCAATGGCAGGGGTTTAGCCGTAAAAATCTCGGACTCAAACTACAGGACTCCGAAGGTAAACTGTTAGCAGGGATCAGCGGTAAAACCTTCGGCAATTGGTTGTTAATCGATTATCTGTGGGTCGATGATTCTTTAAGATACCAAAGTATCGGCACGCGCTTATTATTAGCCGCAGAAAGCCAAGCAAAGGAGCGCGGCTGCCAATTTGCCCTACTCGATACCTTAGATTTTCAAGCTAAGCCTTTTTATGAGCGCCACGACTATCGCGTGCAATGGGTACAACAAGCCTACCCAGAAACCGGCAGTAAATTTTTTATGGTAAAAGTGTTGTGATGTTTAAGGTTTGGGATCTTCACCTTACACCAACTTAAGGTCGCCCTATAGAAGACAAAAACGCCATTGGCAATAACCAATGGCGTTCGATAAATCGGCATAACTAGGTAAATATCTTCACTTAAAGCAGAGTTATTACTCCGCCCATTTACCCATAGTGCATCTGTCATTACTGCCAAAGTCTCGCACTGTGGCGACATTCTCATAGCCCAGTTCGATAAGCTTAGCTCTGAGTTTTACAGCCTGCTCAAAACCATGTTCGAGCAGGATATAGCCGTTAGGCTTTAAGTAATCTCGAGCTGTGTTGGCAATATAGTAAAGATCGGCAAAGCCTTCCTCGGCGGCGGTTAACGCGCTTTGGGGCTCGAAACGCACGTCACCTTGGTGCAAGTGTTCGTCAGCTTCATCAATATAGGGCGGATTTGAGACGATTAAATCAAAGTCCCGCGACTTTACGGCACTGAACCAGTCACTCTGGAGAATTTCGACCTGTGGCAGCTTTAAGTTCTCACGATTCGCGATAGCCAAAGCCACGGCATCATCGACTTTATCGACCGCGGTGATTTGCCATGACTCACGCTCAGACGCCAACGCCAGCGCAATTGCCCCAGTACCAGTGCCTAAATCGAGCACTTTGGCGTAGGTGGAAAGCGGCATGTTCAATGCAGTTTCGACCAGAATTTCCGTATCAGGACGCGGGATCAAAGTGGTGTCGTTCACGATAAAAGGCAACGACCAAAATTCGCGCTCACCGACAATATGTGCCACAGGCACGCCCTTTTGGCGTTTCTGCACCATTTGCTGGAAGCGTTTCCACTGCTCAACCGTCAAGGATTTTTCAGGCCAAGTGTATAAATAGCTGCGACTTTTATTGAGGCAATATAACAACAAAACCTCTGCATCCAGATGAGCGGATTCAGAGGTTGATGCTAACTGCACATAAGCCCATTGCAGGGCTTCGGCTATGCTAGATTGATCTGACAAAATTACCCCTGCTCGTCAGCCAGTGCGGCTAACTGATCGGCTTGATGCTCTTGCATCAGAGGCAATAAAATAGCATCGAGATCGCCTTCCATCACTTCGTTCAAGCGATATAAGGTCAAGTTGATGCGGTGTTCGCTCACGCGGCCTTGCGGGAAGTTGTAAGTACGTACACGTTCGGAGCGATCGCCACTGGCAACCAGACTACGACGGGTCGATTCTTCGGCGCTACGGCGTTTTTCGTCTTCAACAGCTTGAATACGTGCAGCCAGTACACTCATGGCTTGAGCACGGTTCTTGTGTTGCGAACGCTGATCTTGGCATTCCACCACGATCCCAGTTGGAATATGGGTGATTCGAATAGCTGAGTCAGTTTTGTTAACGTGCTGACCACCCGCACCTGATGAACGATAAGTATCGACTTTCAGATCGGCTGGGTTGATTGAAATCGCTTCCGCTTCAGGCACTTCGTGAAGTACCACTACAGTAACCGCTGAAGTATGCACACGTCCTTGGGATTCGGTTTCTGGCACACGCTGTACACGGTGGCCGCCGGATTCAAACTTAAGTTTGCCGTATACGCCGTCACCGCTGACCTTCATGATCACTTCTTTAAAGCCACCATGTTCACCTTCGTTACAGCTCATAATTTCAATCTGCCAGCGATTCGCTTCAGCATAACGGCTGTACATGCGGAATAAATCACCGGCAAAAATAGCCGCTTCGTCACCGCCTGCACCAGCGCGGATCTCAACGAAGGCATTTTTATCGTCGTCAGGATCTTTTGGCAATAATAGAATTTGCAATTCGTCTTCGAGCTGCTCGAGTTTGGCCTTAGCGGCTTTCATCTCTTCCTGTGCCATTTCACGCATTTCAGCATCGTCTTCTTCCAGCATTTCTTTGGCAGAATCGAGATCGGCCTGCGCTTGCTGATAGGCTTTAAAGCCAGCAACAACGTCTTCTAACTGGGCATATTCTTTCGATAACGCACGAAACCTGTCTTGATCAGAAATGACGCTAGCATCACCCAGCAAAGCCATGACTTCTTCATTGCGCTCGAGCAAGCCTTCCAGCTTGCGGATAACGGATTCCTTCATTTAACTCGCTAACCTTAGTTTTTATCTAATCCAAGCGCTGATCTTAACTGACCGAGAGTATTCAAATCGCCCTGACGACTCGCTGCCGTGAGGGCCTGTGTCGGTGCGTGGATAAGTTTGTTGGTCAGGCGATTGGCTAGTTCAATCAATACCTGCTCAGTGTCTGAGCCCTGAGCTAATTTATTCAAGGCGCGTTCCACTAACTCATCTTTTACCGCCATGCTCTGGCTGCGATACTCGCGAATACTGTCGACCGACTCTAAAGAACGGATCCAATCCATAAATAGGAAAGATTGTTCTTCAGTAATTACTTCAGCTTGCTCGGCGGCTTCTTTTCGAGAAGCCATATTCTGTTCAATAATGCTATGCAGGTCGTCCACTGTATACAGAAACGCGTCATCCAAATCGGCGACTTCCGGCTCAATATCCCGGGGAACTGCTATATCAACCAATAACATAGGTTGATGGCGACGCTGCTTTAGCGCTTTTTCGACCATGCCTTTACCTAGGATAGGCAGAGGGCTGGCGGTAGAGGATATCACGATATCGGCTTTTGGGAGATAATCTGGTATCTGCGCCAGTGTAATTGCTGTTGCGCCAAACTCCTCGCACATGCCTTGGGCACGTTCTAACGTCCGATTTGCTACGACCATTGAAGCCACGCCGTTGTCTTTAAGATGCTTCGCAACCAATTCTATGGTTTCACCTGCACCAATCAACAGTACTTTAGTGGTCGATATCGATGAGAAAATATGTTTCGCCATGCTTACCGCGGCAAATGCCACAGAAACTGCGGCGGCGCCAATTTCAGTGTCAGTGCGGACTTTCTTAGCGACTGAAAAAGTATTCTGAAAGAGTCTATCTATGGTTAGTGCAACCGTACCAGCCTCTTTAGCCTTAACGAACGCTTGCTTTACTTGACCGAGAATCTGCGGCTCACCAAGGATCAAAGAATCGAGCCCAGAGGCTACGCGCATCAAATGCCTGACGGCATCTTGACCGTGATAGTTATAGAGACAAGGTGCTACATCCTCATGATCTAGGCCGTGATACTCTTCAAGCCACGCAATAATGTCGGCCTCATCGCCATTGTTGCAATACAACTCAGTGCGATTACAGGTCGAGACAATAACGGCTTCACCCGAGCGTGTACGACTGGCCAGACTCTTCATAGCGTCATGAATTTTGTCCGGAGAGAAGGCGACTTTCTCACGCAGGTCTACCGTGGCTGTTTTATGGTTAATACCGATTGCTACAAGGCTCATCTGACTCTTTCTAGATTCTTGGCGACTCTCTTAATAAGGGCATTCTACTGAATTGGCCCAACTAAAAACAGAATACGCTTAACAAAACCGAATAAAGGTCTAACTTCTTACCTAAATTTTCTATCAATAATAGGTAAGGCAAAATTTGCCCCAAGGGAGCAAATCTAAGTGACCGCCGATGGAAATTTTACGTTTGGCATTGGTATTCTTTCCAAGCCCTCGTATCATAAGGACTTTGGTATATCAGTCATAGATGAATAATTTGAAGCGCCTCACAAAAACCATTTTCTCTTGTTTTACCTTAAGCGCCCTACTCTTACTGGCGGGGTGTGAAACTTTGCCGCCGATGACTGACTTAAGCCCAATCACAGTCAATGATGCGCGCCAAGCCAAAGCTTGGGAATTACAGGGAAAACTAGCGATAAAAACTCCCGACGATAAACTCAGTGCCAATATCTACTGGCGCCACAGTGAAGATCGCGATGAACTCACACTCACGACTATGCTAGGTACAACGGTGTTGACGCTTAATTCAACCTCAAACTCTGCCCATTTACATATCGATGGCAAAGATTTTCGCGACGATAATGCCCAGCGTTTACTCGAGCGCGTCAGCGGTTGGTCCATCCCCTTGGCCGATTTACCTTTATGGATCACCGGCCAAGTTGGCCCGAATGACCAAGTACTGGAAAGCGATAGCCAAGGCAACCCCAAACAGCTCACGAACACTCAAACCCCACCGCCTTGGCAGGTCACATTTTTAAGTTGGCAATCCCAGAGCGGCGCCAACGTGCCCCATCAATTAAAGCTTGAGCGTGGTGACTTACAACTCAAACTACAATTGAATCAATGGCAGGCCCTCGGCAAGCCTGCAATCATACTCGAAGAGAAACCTTAGCATGCCCGCAGCAATTTCACGCCATTGGCCAGCACCAGCCAAGCTTAACTTATTCTTACACGTGAATGGTCGCCGCGCAGATGGTTATCATGAACTGCAAACCTTGTTTCAGTTTATTGATTACTGTGACATGCTCGATTTTAAGGTCACTGAAAGCGCAGAACTGATTTTGCACTCCAATATCTCTAATGTTGTCGCCGATAGCGATAACTTAATTCTGCGAGCCGCAAAATCATTACAACAAACTACAGGCTTTACTGGCGGCGCCGAAATCTGGTTGGATAAACGTCTACCCATGGGTGGAGGTTTAGGTGGCGGCTCGTCAGATGCAGCCACCACCTTAGTGGCACTGAACACGTTATGGAACACCCAATTATCGACCGAAGAACTGGCTAAAATCGGCCTTAAACTTGGTGCCGATACTCCTGTTTTTATTCATGGTTTCGCCGCTTTTGCCGAAGGTGTAGGTGAACGCTTACAAGGGGTAAATCCGAGTGAGCCTTGGTACTTAATCATCGCACCCGATGCCCATGTTTCCACCGCTGAAGTATTCCAAGATCCACTTTTACCACGTGATACCCCGAAACTGGCCATAGATACCTTAATGAACCAACCTTGGGCAAATGATTGTCAAAAACTAGTCGTTTCTAAATACCCTCAAGTTGCCAAGGCATTAGGCTGGCTGCTAGAATATGCGCCGTCGAGAATGACAGGAACAGGCGCATGCGTGTTCGGGGAATTCACACAAAAGCAACAAGCTCTCGCAGCCTTGGCGAAATTACCGTCTGAAATGCAAGGATTTGTTGCACAAGGGATGAATCTTTCGCCGCTCATCACGCGACTCAGTCACCCTTAAACTACTTTCTTCTAGAGTAACCACTTAACGATAACGCCTCGGGTTCCTCCCGTCCCTACATCGTCGTTACTCTAGCCACTAAAATATAAAGCAAACGCCTGAGGTTCATACAGTGCCCGACATCAAGCTCTTTGCTGGGAACGCCACCCCCAGTCTCGCTAAAAAGATAGCCGATCGTCTATTTTGCAAACTCGGAGACGCAGTGGTTGGTCGTTTCAGCGATGGTGAAATCAGTGTCCAAATTAACGAAAATGTACGTGGGGCCGATGTGTTCATCATCCAATCCACTTGTGCGCCGACAAACGACAACCTGATGGAACTCATCGTGATGGTTGACGCGCTGCGCCGTGCATCTGCTGGCCGTATCACAGCTGTTATTCCTTACTTTGGTTATGCTCGTCAAGACCGTCGCGTTCGTAGCGCCCGTGTACCTATTACTGCAAAAGTGGTTGCCGATTTCCTGTCTAGCGTGGGTGTTGACCGCGTTCTGACCTGTGACCTGCACGCTGAGCAAATCCAAGGTTTCTTCGACGTTCCTGTTGATAACGTATTTGGTAGCCCAGTGCTACTAGAAGATATGTTAGCGAAGAACTTAGATAATCCAGTCGTTGTTTCTCCAGACATCGGTGGTGTTGTTCGCGCTCGCGCAGTAGCAAAACTGTTGGATGATTCTGATTTAGCGATCATTGATAAACGTCGCCCACAAGCGAACGTTGCGCAAGTTATGCACATCATTGGTGATGTTCAAGGTCGTGACTGCATTATCGTTGACGATATGATCGACACAGGCGGCACTCTGTGTAAAGCGGCTGAAGCCTTAAAAGAACATGGTGCGAACCGCGTATTTGCTTACGCAACTCACCCAGTGTTCTCTGGCAAAGCGGCTGAAAATATCGCTAACTCAGTGATTGATGAAGTGATTGTGACTGACACTGTTCCTTTAAGCCCAGAAATGTTGAAAGTGGCTAAAGTAACTCAGTTAACTATGTCTGCGGTACTGGCTGAGGCAATTCGTCGCGTAAGCAACGAAGAGTCTATTTCTGCCATGTTCCGTCACTAATAGTTCTGTTACTGAACGTTCTGACTAATCTGAGTGGTTCCGATGCACAGCTTACTGTTTTAACGAATCACTAAGCTTGCAGAGCTAATTACTCAGACATAAAAACGCACTCCTCGGAGTGCGTTTTTGTTAGTGTATTTTTTAAGCCAGCTTCTGATCATCAGATGTAAACTGGCTTCTACGCATTAGATTTTAAAATTACTCACCGCACGGAATAAGAACTCAGCCTGCGCCTTAAGCTCATCCGATGCGGACGCATTTGCATCTGCCGCATGGGATGACTCCTCAGCGATATCGCGGATCACCACCACGTTCTTGTTCACTTCAGCCGCCACCATACTTTGCTCTTCAATAGCCGCCGCAATTTGAGTGCTCATGTCCATAATATTACGCACGTCGTTATTGATAAGCTTCAATAAAGCGCCAGCACTTGCCGCTTGTTCAGCGCTTTCAACGCCTTGTTTTTGGCTAGATTCCATCAATTGCACAATCGATCGGGTACGCGTCTGCAGCGTTTGAATGATGTTAGCAATCTCTTGGGTTGACGATTGCGTCCGCATCGCTAAGTTACGCACTTCATCGGCAACCACAGCAAAACCACGGCCCTGCTCACCCGCACGCGCCGCTTCAATCGCGGCATTCAAGGCTAAAAGGTTAGTCTGCTCAGCAATGCCGCGGATCACATCTAACACGCTACCGATAGTCTCGCTGTCACGTTCCAATTCGTTAACGACCGCTGCTGAGCTATTCAACTGCTCAGCAAGTGACTGGATTTTATGTATCGTTTGCTCAACCTCTAATTGACCACTTTGGGCATTATCGTGGGTCTGACCCGCTTTTGATGCAGCTAATTCGGTTGTTTTAGCAATTTCCTCAATCGTTGCGCCCATCTCAGTGATTGCTGTTGCGACCATGTCGGTCTCATTAAGTTGTTGGCCCACACCTTCGGAGGCGAGCATGGCATTTTCTGAAACACGTTTACAGGAAGTGTTAATCGTTGCGACCGACTCAATCACTTGCTCAATCAGCTGTTGGAAGCTACTCACCATGCTATTGAAATGCTGTGCAATTTCACCGAGTTCATCTTGGGTGGAGGCATCGCACCTCAATGTCAGATCTTTACTCTCCTCGATGCGAGAAATGATCTGCGTGATACGCTCAACCGGCGCGATAATACTGCGGATAATCAAGTAGGTAATGATTGATAGTAGTAACGCAATAAAGATAAACACAGTAATCCCGACATTAATGCTACTACTCTCAGCATCATCAATGGCCTTAAGAGCCAAATTTTTCAAGTCACTCGTACTGCTCTCTGTTTGCTGGTTTGCAGCTAAAACTCGCGCCATAGTACCGTCATTTTCGGTCAAACCAAGCTGCTGTTCTTTATTAATTAAGCTTTTGAAATCCTTTTGATATTGAGTAATAAGCTCTTCAATTTTTCGTTGAGTATCAATATCGATACTCGAGGCATGAAGCTTGTCATTAAACTTACTAATATTAGTATCGAAGGTTTCGACATAACTTAGCTCACGACGCAGCATAAAATCCTTTTCGTTACGCCTAAGTTGCAGCATTGCGGCTTCGAGTGCGGGCTGATCAAATTCCTTGAGTAGCGTTTCAACGTTATGCACCGCAGCTCGTAACGTACCGTACAAACCTGTTTTAGGTGTTAAGCCAATCTCTTGTTGTAGCTGCACCACTTCAGAAAAAGCGGCTTGATACTGATTTAAATTACGGTCAAAACTTTCAAGTGAGGCAGTCGACACCCCATATTCTTTAAAGACTTTCTCTAACTCAGGGACAATACTGTCGATTGCCATGTGGCTTTGCTTATGCAGCTCGACATATTTCAAATCCTTGCGAGCGAAAAAGTCCTTTTCATTTTTACGCAAAATTAAGACGTCGCGCTCTAAATCAAGCACACTTTGAGCCGCGTTAGAAAGTTCCGATTTCACCGAATTTGAATAGAGTTGTAATCCAAACATGGCAATTAGTGCCGAAATAGACACTGCAGCACTGAGTAACAACTTTGAGCGGATTAGCATAGAAAGTCCCCGAATATATAATCTATCTTAAAAAGATAGCTGGAAATTAAGCCTTTAACAGCGCAAACATAGCAATACATAAAAGTTCACATCAAATACTTTGATAGCTTGTCGATTTAAGCTCCCATACTGTGAGTACCGCATTATTTTTAACTTAGTTCTTCAAGGTGATACCCTACCGTTACTACAAAGTATTTCGTTTTAATTACGTTAAATATACCGTCTCAAAGCAGATGTAAGTGTCATAATATCAATTGATATAAAATGAATTACTTCATTAGCTTAGCAGTACTTTTTCGGGCGAATTCTACTACAAATTACAAAAATGTTACGCTGGATAATTGATCTAAATAAAATATATTTTTTAAGGTTCCAAACCTTTTGTAGCGCCCACTGCGTCAAAACTACAACACTCAATCATTATGGCAGGAAATTACAGTGACAGCAGGGATCCTCCCACTCAATGGCTCAATGTCTGACTTTGAACTGGTCACCTTAGCGAGCCAAGGAGACAAAACTGCCTTCAAGTTGCTGTATCAAAGCCATTACCAACGTATTTACGCCCTATCACTGCGCCTTTGCGGCCATAGCGCTATGGCCGAAGAAATTACCCAAGAGTGTTTTATTTTAGTGTGGCAGAAGTTGCCACAATTTCGAGGTGAGAGTCAGTTTTCCACTTGGTTACACAGTATTTGTGTCAATCAAGCATTGAGCAGCATTCGTAAACAAAAGTCCTTTTGGTCACGATTTATTCCGCTGGAACATGAAACTGAGCCCTTAAGCTCTGATAGCAGCTATAGCGGATTAGATAAGTTAATTTTCAAACTGCCAGAACGCGCTCGCATGGTTTTCGTACTCTGTGCAATCGAAGGTTATCAACATGATGAAATCGCTGACTTACTTGGCATTGCCGTCGGCACCAGCAAGACCCAATACCATAGAGCTAAGCAACTACTACAGGAGATGCTGTAATGACGTTAACGCCGCTTTCCCGTGAACAACAGCTTGAGCAATTGATCAATAGCGCGCCCAAAGAGATGTCGCCTACACATGATCTGTGGCAAGGCATTGAAAAACGCATGGATAAAACGCTGATAGCCCAAACGTACAAATCCCAGAAGAGTCACGCTTGGGCGATAGCGGCTTCGTTTATTATTCTAGCGGCATTGGGATATACCCAATTGCCCTATTTCAACTCATTCATAATGCAGCAGACAGAGCTTGCCCAGAACCAAGCTATGCCAGAGCAACCAGAGGATGCGGCCTTACATTTATTACTCACCCAAATTGCAACATCACACCAAGCGCAAGTGGACAACCTAGAACAGGCGCCAAATGCGCTAATGTGGCAAACGAGCAGTTTCAGCGCACCCGTTGAGCAAGGTTTAACTGAGCTAAGGCTCGCGGCAACACAGATTTACCAAGCTTTACAAGCGAATCCAACCGATAAACAACTTTGGCAACTCTGGCTTTGGGTGCAGCAGCGTGAGCTCGACCTATTACAACAGGGCCAAAAATTACCCATTAGAAACTCGACACAAGGAAACACCCTATGAGCAACCGCAATCTCACTAAAGCTAGCCTATTGGTTTCGACACTCTGTTTAGGCTTAATGGGCAATGTGTTAGCAGCACAAAGCGTTGATAAACAGTTAAGTGTCAGCAGCGACACTCAACTGCAGATCAAAGTCCAACGCGGTGATGTGACCATTCAAACATGGGATAAGAGTGAAGTGAGTGTCACTGGCACATTAGATGAATTGAGCGAAGGCTTTGTGTTTGAGCAACAGGGAAATAGTCTCAATATCGAAGACAAGATGCCTCGCCACTATAATGGCAATAATGACAAAGGATCACAGCTCACCATTAAAGTCCCAAAAACGGTTAAACTCAGTGCAGATACCATCTCTGCCAATCTGCAAGTTGCCGAAACTCAAGGTGAACTAGATTTGAATACGGTAAGCGGCAATATCAACGCCAACAACTTAAGTGGTAAACCTGAGTTACATACAGTCTCTGGTGATATCACGACCAAAGCACTTGATGGAAAAATCAAATTAGAAACCGTATCCGGCACGATTCAGGACACTGACAGTAAAGGAGAAATGAATTATCGCCTCGTTAGCGGTGACTTAAAAAGCCACACTCAAGCAGAAAAAGTCACGATTGAACAAGTCTCAGGTGAAGTGAATGCTAACTTTAGTGTCACCAAAGAAATCGAGCTCAGAACCGTCAGCGGAGATTCACAAGTGTCACTCGCTAAAAACTTCAACAAAGCGAATTTTGAAAGTGTGAGTGGCGATATTACCGTGATCTTTAATGATGTTCCCGATGCCAGCTTCAACTTAGATGGTGGTCCTGGTGGAAAAATCAACAACGGTTTAACCCAAGATGTACCGCAAAAACAAAAATATGTACCAAGCACAGAGTTATCATTCCAAACAGGCTCTGGTGCAGCCAACGTGAAGATGAATACCATCAGCGGTAATCTGATTTTAAAGAAACAGTAATAAAAGCTATTTAGCACAAATAAAAATGCCGCCAAAGCAAAACTCGGGCGGCATTTTTTATATCAAACTCGTTAGACTGAAGCTATCTCTTCAGCCGTCAAATATCGCCATTCACCCAGCGCTAAGGTGGGGTCTAATTCAATTTGCCCTACACTTTCACGATGCAACCCTTGCACATGATTGCCCACAGCGGCAAACATACGCTTCACTTGATGATACTTACCTTCGGTGATGGTTAATCGCACTAATTGTGGATCAATAATCTCCAGTAACGCCGGCTTAGTTAGACCATCTTCACCGCGCAATTCAACGCCAGCGGCAAATACCGCAATCAAACGAGCATCCACAGGCTCAGCGAGTTGCACTAAATAGCGTTTGCCACATTCTTTCTTCGGTGAGGTGATCTTATGCGACCATTGACCATCACTGGTAATCAACACTAGCCCTGTAGTATCGGCATCTAAACGACCAGCAATGTGCAGAGTTTCTGGCTTAGGCACATCCACTAAGCTCAATACCGAAGGGTAGGTTTCATCTATCGTCGAGCAAATAGTGTCTACCGGTTTGTTAAGCATTAAATAATGCTCGCCCACTAAGACAATCGGCTCGCCTTCAAGGCAAACACACATACCTTCAGTCACTTTAAAACCCGAGTCTTTAACGACTAAGCCATCACAAGTAATATCACCGCGATGCAGGGCTTTTTTCGCTAATGAGCGAGTCAGTGAGGTACTCTCACAGATAAATTTGTCTAAACGCACGTTAATACTCAACTTCAATAAAGAAAACTGCCGTATTATGAAGCCGACCAGTTCAAAGGGCAAAGAATTGCTGCTCAACGCGACCTGTGTTTCTATATTAGCCCTTACGCATTGACAGTAATCACCATAGGGAAAGATGCTATGACTGAATTCCAAAAGATGATCACAGGCCAAGAATATGATTGTCTTGACAGCGAACTCTTAAGTTTAAGAACACAACAGCAGCGACTGAATCGACAATTAAATCAAACGATTGCTCAAAATAGCACTGAGTACACCCAACTCTGCCAACAACTTCTGCCCCTTAAATCGCCAGTCGCAACTATCTCCACGCCGATTTTTATCAGTTATGGCATCAATCTCACTCTTGCTGACAGAGTGTTCATCAATGTCAATGTCACCTTGCAGGATAATGCCCCCATTTTTATTGATGAACAGACTATGGTCGGCCCCAATGTACAGTTTTATACCTCAAGTCACCCACTTGATGCCGAGCTACGTTGCTCAGGTTTGGAAACCGCTAAAGCGATTCACATCGGTAAACGGGTATGGATTGGCGGCGGCGCAATCATAATGCCAGGAATCAATATTGGTGATGATGCCGTCATCGGTGCTGGCGCCGTAGTGACTAAAAATGTCGCAGCCAAAACAGTGGTTGCAGGTAACCCTGCAAAACTAATTAGGCAACTGAATTAACCCTATTTTAAAATGATAAATCGAAGTGCTCACTTACCTGAAAAGGCCTGCATACGGTAACTTTGCAGCTACTGACTTAAATATGCTAACTGGTAACCTTTAGTTACATATCACTCAAGATAAATCCACGATAAACAGTGTAATGACCTTGTTTCGATTCCTAGTAAGGCATTAACATAGTTCATTGCGCCTGAAGCAATCCCATTTTGCCAAAATAACAGCCCCAATAATGGGCACAATAATAAACTCGAAGGAAACAACATGAGAAAAGTACTCATTGGGGGACTGTGTGCCTCACTTATCGCAGGCCTGACTGCCTGTAATGACAAGGCTGCCGAAGTTAAAGCCCCTGAAACTGCTAAAACAGCCACCGCAGCGGCAGTGACTCAAGCACTAGGTTCTGGAATTGAATTTGCTAATTTTGATAAAGCGATTCGTCCACAAGACGATTTCTATAAATACGTTAACGGCACTTGGCTAAAAAACACTGAGATCCCAGCCGATCGCACTAGCATTGGCGCTTTCTACGATTTACGTGAAAAATCACGTGACGACGTAAAAGCCATTATCGAAGAAGTGGCTGCAACACCCAACCTCGCCGTTGGTACAGATGAGCAAAAAGTGGCCGATTTATATCGTTCATTTATGGATACTGAGACACTCAATAAACTGGGAGTCACACCAATCCAAGGCGAATTTGATGCTATTAATGCCTTAAAAGATAAGAATGAATTAGTGAAGTACTTCGCCCACAGCCAAATCGCTGGCGCGGGTACCCCAATAGCATTTTATATCGATATCGATGCGAAAAACTCTAGCCGTTACGCAACGCATCTCTATCAATATGGCCTAAGCCTGCCAGAGAAAGACTACTACTTTAACGAATCAGAACGCTTCGTTAATATCCGTAAGGCATATGTCGCCCATATCGAAAAAATGTTTACCCTTGCGGGTCTTGCTAACCCTAAAGCCAGTGCTGAAGCTATTTTAGCCTTAGAAACGGCCATTGCTGCCAAGCACTGGGATGTGGTTGAAAACCGCGACAGCACTAAGACCTACAATCTATATCAAGTCAAAGATCTACCAACACTGGCACCGGATATCGATTGGGCTGGCTACTTAGCCACTCTTGGCGCTGACAAGCAAACCGATATCATCGTTAACCAACCTAGCTATATCCAAGGGTTAAACGAAGTTTTAAAAACAACTGAGTTAGCCACTTGGAAAACCTATATGCAATGGCAAGTGCTGACGCACGCGGCGAGCAATCTGAGTGAAGCGTTAGACAATGAAAACTTCGCTTTCTTCTCTAAAACCTTGAATGGCCAAGAAGAACAAGAACCTCGTTGGAAGCGTGGCGTTGCAGCCGTCAATGGCGTTCTTGGTGAAGTTGTGGGTAAAGTGTATGTCAAACGTCACTTCACTCCAGAAGCCAAAGACCGTATGCAAGCACTGGTTGAAAACCTGCGTGGTGCTTACGGCGACAGCATCAAAGAATTAACTTGGATGAGCGACAGCACTAAAGTGGCTGCTGCGGATAAATTAGCAAAATTCAACCCGAAAATCGGTTACCCGAACAAATGGGAAGATTACAGTAAGCTGACCATCAAGGCAGACGACTTAGTCGGTAACGCTATGCGTGCCAGCGAAGTTGAACATGCTAAATCACTAGCCAAACTGGGCGCGCCAATCGATAAAGACGAATGGCACATGACGCCACAAACGGTTAACGCTTACTACAACCCAACCATGAATGAAATCGTGTTCCCTGCAGCTATTCTGCAACCACCATTCTTCAATTTGGCAGCTGACGATGCAGTCAACTACGGTGGTATTGGTGCGGTAATCGGCCACGAAATGGGCCATGGTTTTGACGACCAAGGCGCTAAATTCGATGGCGAAGGCAACATGCGTGATTGGTGGACAGAGCAAGACTTGAAAGAGTTCTCTGCTCGCGGCAAAGCGCTAATCGCACAGTACGATGGTTACGCAGTGTTTGATGATCTGCATGTCAACGGCAGCTTAACCTTAGGCGAAAACATTGGTGACTTGTCAGGTGTGACTATCGCTTATCGTGCTTATAAGAAATCGCTTAACGGTAAAGATGCACCCGTTATCGATGGCTTAACGGGCGATCAACGTTTCTTCATCGGCTTCACGCAAATTTGGCGCGCAAAAGCCAAAGAAGAAGCCATGCGTAACCGCGTAGCGACCGATCCACACTCACCTGCGGAATTCCGCGCACTGGGTGCACTTTCTAACATGCCTGAGTTCTACACTACGTATGATGTAAAACCTGGCGATGCCATGTATATCGCACCAGAGAAACGCGTAAAAATTTGGTAAGCCAAATTTAAATCACTGTTCAGCGGCATAAGCTGGCCAACAATGGCGCTCACTGTTACAGGTGGCGCCATTTTTATTTCCTTAAACTACTGAGCCCCATGCGCAAGATGAACAAGTCTTCATGGTTGGTTCAGCTTTAATTAAGCAATAGAAGCCTATGGTGGATGCGTGACCTGAATAACTCACCCATAAGGAAGTAGGCCGCATGACTAAGTTATTTCGTACTTTTTTTATTTTTCTACTCTTATTATCGAGCCGCGCTGGTGTAGCAAATCCTCTCGACATCAGTGACAGTAAAGCAGAACGTGGTAATTACAGTGCAAGACAGGCATCAAGCCATGACCTACAAGGTCTATATGCACTCAGCAGTCAGACCTTCGATGCGCCTCATCAATCCTCGAATGACTTATCCGTGCTCCATCACCAAGCCTATGATGCACAAGCTGAGCTCGCCCAATTACTCACCAAAATTGCCCATTATTCACAGGCACAAGTGATTGTTCCGCCAGTAAAGAGTTACCAAAGAGCAGCCGATAAAGTGGCCACAAAATTTAACGGTGATGCCAGCCAAATTACCGACCTTGCAAGGGCAAGTATTGTGACCGACAGCATTCAAGATCTGATGCAGGCCTACCAAACTTTGAATGAGCACACCCAAGTTGTGAAACAAAAAAACCGCTTTGCCGAACCTAAAGCCTCCGGCTATCGCGATCTCAATCTACTGGTACGCTTACCCCAATCAGGCATGATTGCTGAAGTGCAATTACACCTACAGGATATCGCCGATATTAAAAATGGTCCTGAACACAAGGTATATGAAAAAGTACAGAGGATTGAGGCCAATGCTCGTAAACAACAACGTTCACTAAGTGAGTTTGAACTCGCGCAGATTGCCCAATTACGCCAAGAATCACATAAGTTGTACCATAAGGCATGGCTTAACTATAAACGGGTTGATGAAGCCAGTTTATTAAGAGCCTCAGTCGCTTAACTAAAAAGCTTCCACTCTTGCGCTGGTTATCTGTAAAGGTACCAGCGCCTTTTTTATATTTTACAGCGCCTGAAAAACCATATTAAAAATAAGCTGAAAAAAGCACTCTCTCGCATCAAAGTGCCATTTGAGTATATAATCCCGCGCCATAGCCCTATCAGCAGGAAATGCCATGCACGACATTATTGAGCAACTCCAAGAACGCAGCGAAACTGTTCCTGTACCACTCGAATTACCCACATTTGAGCAGCTCGTCGAAGTCGAAGAGCAAATCCTGATTTCATTGCCAAGGGAGCTAAAAGAATACCTGCTGTATGCCAGTGATGTGATTTACGGCACGATAGAGCCAGTAACAGCATCAGATCCCTACTCGCACACCTACCTACCCGAAGTGACTTGCTATGCATGGTCCATCGGTATGCCAAGGGACATGATTGCCATTTGTCAGCAAGGTGATGCTTTTTACTGTATCGACCAAGATGGTCAAGTACATTTCTGGAAAAACGGCGACTTTACCGATATCTATTGGGAGTCGTTTTGGGAATGGGTTGAAGAAATCTGGTTAAAGATCAAATACTAATTTTACTTTTATTGCATTGAGAACACGATTATGTCTAAGAACATTGGCTTGAATGCCATCGAAATGAGCTACTTACGCCAGTCACTCAGCTTAAGCGCGGCTCAAGTTGGTGCTCTGACTAACCATAGCGAAGCCGATGTACTCGCCTGGGAAAGCGGTGAACAACTGGCACCTGAGCTGGCGCAAAAGAAACTGCTTGATATTGATGACATCATTGAGATGCAAGTGCTCAACACCTGCGATGGTATCGAAGAACTATTTAAGAAAGAACCTAAACGTCACTTAGCCTTCGTGGTCTACCCCACTCAAGCGGTTTACACACAATACAACCCCGAATTCTTAAGTTCATTGCCTTTTACTGAGCTGTACAACACGGCCGCTTGGCGCATTAAGAAAGAGTGCAAACTGGTCCTAGAAGTCGACGTCAGCCTAGTGGCTCTCGACGTGGAGGCCTACAAAGCCTTCCGTGAACCAACCAAAATGAGTGAAAGCCGCGAAAGTCGCGCAAAGTGGGCAGCGACTCAGTTATAAACTCAACCGTCACAAGTTTAACCCTATAAAAATAAAGGCCAATATCATTATTGGCCTTTTTTATTAGAGATCACGCCACCCATCATAAATGACGCGCCATTCCGAATGAAATGACACTAAGCGGTAGTTAGAAGTTCATCGTGAATTTAGTGTAAATGTAGCGGCCCATAGGATTATGTACGGAAATAACATAGCCGTAGAGATCCGTATCACCGTCACCGATAGCAAATGGTGGCTCTTCATCAAATACGTTGTTCACGCCTAGTGTCAGCTTGAACATTTCATTGAAGCGATAAGTACCAGACATGTCGACCAATAATTGAGAGTCGATCATACGAGACTTATTACTTTCAAAATCAAGTACACCATCGAAATTGATATCTGGAGTATCTTCAAATTCACCGATGTAACTCAAATTAATATTGGCGGCAAAATTATCCATAGTCCAGTTAGTGGTGAGTAACCAGCGATGTTGAGGAAACTTATACTCACCCGTGTAATCCAGACCATCTTTCTCAAAATTATGTAAGTAGCTGTACTCTAAGCCAAACTTCAAATCCCCATAGCTATCTAACTCAAAACCATAATGACTAGAGACATCCATCCCTTGTACATCTTGAGAGCTTAAGTTGATAAAGCTTGAATGGATAATACTGATCGGACCTAAAGTTTGACCTAGCTGTGGCGCTAAGCGCTCGCACACTGTGCTATTTTGATCGTTACAATTTGCAGTATAGATATCGCCTAATGGCTGTTTATCAATTTTGTTGTCTTGCGTGATGCTAAAGATATCAAAACCCACATCAAACGTCTGACTCGGCGCCCAGATCATACCGACGTTCCAAGTTTCGGATTCTTCAGCATCCAGCTCAGAGTTACCTTCAAATTCAGTGTTGTAATCTAAGGCTTCACAATCAACATTATCGGCAGCGCAACGGTAAGTATCGACAAAGAAACTACTTTCGCGAGATGGACCAAGACCTATCTGCGCTAACGAGGGTGCACGGAAGCCCGTAGACCAAGACGCGCGCGCTGTTAACTCGTCGGTCACTCCCCATTGAAAGGCGACTTTAGGGTTAGTCGTTGAACCAAAATCGCTGTAATGATCATATCGACCAGCGAGTTGCAACTCGAAGTTATCCGTGACTGGAATAGATAATTCCATATAAGCGGCATATTGCTCACGGGATGCCGCCGCAGAGACAGCTTCAGTACCAAAAATCAATCCACGTTGGAATTGCTCATCGGGCACATCACTGACATCTTCTTCGCGATATTCAGCTCCCGCTGCCATCATGATGTCACGACCGGCCAAGGTAAATGCTTGACCAGATATGTTAGCCGCATAAGATGTCATGTTTGACAAACCTTGGCGTACTAAACTGGTGGTAATAGCGTCAATGACCTCTTGTGAGTTCATCGTGCCGCCGAAAGGATTGTAACGACCCGCATCAATTTCACGTTGCAAATAATCTGTTCTTACCCAGCCTTGGCTGCGATCACCCGTTTGAGTCGACTCACTGCGACCTTTTTGAACAGAAGCTTCCCAATCCCACTCTTTTACTACACCGCGTAAACCAGCAACTAAACGTAAACTATCGGATTCAATATCCCAACGTCGTGCGCCCGCATCAACCGTACGGAAGCGACCAATTTCAATATCTTTCCCCCAAGGATTATTCGGGTGAGATCCAGGTACAGTTAAACCAGCATCCTCGTCAAGTGGTGTCGGTGCTCCCCCTGCGATTGAGGTATTGTGCTGCGCCGCTAACTCTAAAAATGCTGTTAAATCATCATTAAAATGATAGTCAAATTGGCCAATAGCCCCTACGCGCTCCGCAGCCGGCGCAACAAAATTGTATGAGCCGTACTCAAATAAACAACTTCCACTCGCGGTTGCACTATCAGCAGGACAAGCAGGGTCGATAGTTTTAACACCATCAACATAGAAATACCCAGGAAAGCCACGGGAAGAACGAAAATCTTCACCACCATAAGGTGATTGATTTGAAACACCAAAACGTCCTAAATCAGTCGCAGCTAAAGTATCATTTTTGAAATAGTCGAGGATAACCGATGCGCTACCCTTATCGGACTTCATCCCCCACACCATATTCGCTGTAGTTTCATCGTAGCCAGTGCCTGAAGCATCACCGTAGCCAAGATTGACCTCAATGCCTTCAATATCTTTTTTCAGAACAATGTTAACCACACCCGCGATCGCATCAGAACCATAAATAGCCGATGCACCGTCCTTCAGTATGTCGATACGTTCAATAGCTGATACCGGAATATTATTGATATCAACAAAGGAATTAGTGATACCTTCGGCAAAAGCACTCGCCGCAACACGACGACCGTTAATTAACACTAAGGTCGCGTCTGGGCCTAAACCACGTAGACTGATAGATGCGCCGCCGTTGGCGGTTGAATCTTGGCTGTTTCCTCGGGTAGAAAACGCGCCAGCACCATTGGCAGGCATGCGTTCAAGTAATTGCTGCAGGTTATCAAATCCCATATTGGCAATATCGTCTTTACTGATCGATTGAATAGGGGAAGGGCCTTCAATATCGGTACGTTTAATACGGGAACCCGTTACTTCAATACGTTCAACTTTTTCTGCACCTTTATCGGCAGCATGGGCCACTGTTGGCGCATATGCCATAGCAATTGCGATTGCACAAGCACTGGGTAGAATCTGAGGTCTGTTCATACATTTCCCTTGTTTTATTTATCTCATTAAAATTATTTTAACAACAATAAAACCCTAAATTAACAACATATAAGGTAATGAGTTACAAACCAAAGTCAATGGCAGAGAAATAAAAGTTAAACTTTTGTTACATTTGAGGCGGTGTATTTTCCTCATACGAGAATCAAAGAACGTCTAGGCACTAAAAATTCAACCTACAAGACAAGTCGCAGTATTTGAATATCAGAATTAAAGGAAGAAATATGGAAGACAAGATTATTTATCAAGCAGAGTTTGAACCCCATTTAGGTTGGTATTGGTTGATTTCAGGGGCCGCCTATTTCAGCCTGAGCATAATAGGTATTCCCTTGTTATTACTTTGGTTTCCAATCGGGCTATGGGGGACTCGCCGCTATATTAACAACATGAGTGCCGAGCTCACCAGCAATAAACTTATTGTCAGGAGGGGCATATTAACTCGTACTGAAAACACAGTGCCTTTGGAAAAAATTACCGATATGGCATTGATCCAAGGCCCAATTATGCGCCTATTTGGTCTGCATAAACTCACGGTAGAAACCGCAGGGCAATCGGGCGCAGGCGCATTGATAAGCTTAGTCGGCATAATCGATGCGCCTCGATTTAGAGCCCGCGTATTAGAACAAAAAGAACGGCTTACCCAACCCTTGCACCCAATAAGCCCATCGGCACAGCCAGATAATACGCTGTTACAAATCGTAGTCGAAATGGCTGCAAGCTTAAAACGCATTGAAACTTTACTCAGCCAAAAATTAAACAGATAAATTGAATAAAACGACTTTTAGTTCAATCACTTTACCTTTAATGTTGAGCCACTCACTTAGCGTTAGCGCGGCTTTAACATGAGCGCAGCCTTAGCATGAGGGCTTATTCGATTCCCCAGATTAATTTTCAACAGGCATTTTTAATAACGACATGACAGAATCTTCAGTAACTTCTCCTTCATCCTCTTGGATGACACACCTAACTCTCGGCATTAAAGCCATGGGCCCAGGTGTTCTTATGGCCGCAGCGGCGATTGGCGCATCCCATTTAGTCGCCTCGACTCGGGCGGGCGCCGAATTTGGTTGGCAACTGGCTTGGGTTATTCTTGGGGTGAATTTACTTAAGTATCCCTTCTTTGCAGCTGGCGCACGCTACACAGCTGCCACAGGGGAGAGTCTACTGCACGGCTACCAAAAACAGGGCCGAGGTTACTTACTGCTGTTTACTGGGCTCAATGTGATCGCCGCCATTGCCAGTACAGCAGGGGTATGCATGTTAACCGCCGCTATGTTGACCCAATTTATTCCGCTGCCCATCGATTGGTTAGCCCTGCTGGTATTGCTGAGTTCTTTGGCTTTACTGATTTTAGGCCATTATCAACTCCTTGATAGACTCACTAAGATCATCATGTTCGCCCTAACCTTAACCACCTTAATTGCCGTGGCCTTAGCTTGGGATCACGCTCAACCATTAGCGAGCAATTTTGTATCTCCTTCACCTTGGCAATGGGCCCATGTGGGATTTTTGGTCGCCATGATGGGTTGGATGCCAGCACCGATTGAAGTCAGCGCTTGGAATTCTCTCTGGTTGCTCGAAAAACAAAAAAGCCAGACGGTCACGAAAGCGCAGGCACTGCTCGACTTTAACTTAGGCTACATCATCACTGCGATCCTCGCGATCGTGTTTTTGTCCTTGGGCGCTTTAGTGATGCACGGCAGTGGCGAACACTTTTCAGATTCCGGCGCACAGTTTGCTAATCAATTGATTAATCTTTACAGCCAAGTGATGGGCGGCGAGAGTCGTTATCTTATTGGTATTGTGGCATTTCTGTGTATTTTCAGCACAACAGTAACAGTGATCGATGGCTATAGCCGTACCTTAGATATGGGCTGGCAGTTACTCACCTCAAAGACCAGTTCAGACAAACGCCTCACTGGGATTATGCTCGCCATCAGTGCCTTTGGCTTATTGCTGATCCTCTTCTTTAAAGGTGCACTCTTACCGTTACTCGAGTTTGTGATGATCTTGGCCTTTATGACCACAGTCATTTTTGCTTGGTTAAATTACCGCTTAATGACCAGCAAACAGCTCCCCGAGGCCGATAGATACGGCACTAAGATGAAACTCCTCTCTTGGTTTGGCCTGATTTATCTACTGATTTTCGCGGCACTGTTTATCTATTGGTACAACATCATTAAAGGTTAATTGCCCAGAATGTTTATGCCGGAGCAATAAATGGCCTTAACTAACTACCATTAAATTCCCGCTGAATTCTGCAATTAAGGTGGTTTGGGTATATAATGCGGGCTCTTAAACCAGATAGCGCAGCCGCGCCAAGAGATGACCATGATTAATAATGATATTTTGCGCCGTTTGCGCTTCGTGTTTGATTTTAGCAATGCAAAAATGATTAAAATTTTTGCTAAAGCTGGAAGAGAAGTGCCTGTCGAAGAGATGATTGATCTTCTACGTAAAGAAGAGGAAGAAGGTTATAAAGCTTGTAACGACACGACCTTATGTCAGTTTTTAGATGGTCTTATCATAGAGAAGCGCGGTTTACGTGAAGGTGCAGAAATTCCAGCGCCCGTTTCACGTTTAAACAACAACCTCATCTTTAAAAAGCTGAGAGTTGCCCTCGAAATGCGTGAAGAAGACATAGTAGCAGCTTTGGCTTTAGCCGAAGTGCAAATGTCAAAATCAGAGCTAAGCGCCCTGTTCCGCAATCCAGACCACAAGAATTTTAAAGAGTGTGGCGATCAAATACTGCGTAACTTTATCCGCGGCTTATCACTTAAGTATCGCGGCGTATAACGCTAAACTTATGACATAAAACGCAGCTTAGGCTGCGTTTTTTTATATCCGTTTTTATCTACACCTGAGCTTGTTTGGATATAAACAAGACCTTAACAATTCCATCTCAACAACCTCAGAAATCCTGTTTAAAACAGCTGACTTTTTTACTGCTGCAAAAAAAACCACAAATACCTCGTTCCACGGACAACAAAGATCACATTTCATGATAACCTTACGTGACTTACAGCACGTATTGACCACTTAAACAATAACTCAAAAGGTTACCCATGGACGATAATAAACGCCCCCTCTATCTTCCGTTTGCAGGACCTGCCATTCTTGAAGCCCCACTGATTAACAAGGGCAGTGCATTTTCTGAAGAAGAGCGTATTTTCTTTAACCTCGAAGGCTTAGTCCCCTATGCCATTGAAACGATTGAGGAGCAGGCTTCTCGCGCCTACGATCAATTTAGAAGTTTCAATAACGACTTAGACAAGCATATTTACCTACGTAATATCCAAGACACAAACGAGACCTTATTTTATCGTTTAGTGCAAAATAACATCAGCGAGATGATGCCCATCATCTATACGCCGACGGTAGGTTTAGCTTGTGAACGTTTCTCGAAAAACTATCGCCGCAACCGTGGTTTGTTTATCTCCTATCCAAACAAAGATAGGATCGATGACATCCTCAATAACTCGACTCGTCAAAAAGTTAAAATTATCGTAGTCACTGATGGTGAACGTATTTTAGGCCTTGGCGATCAAGGTATTGGCGGCATGGGGATCCCTATCGGTAAGCTGTCACTCTACACTAGCTGTGGCGGTATCAGTCCGGCTTATACCCTGCCTATTACCTTAGATGTAGGCACAGATAATCCGCAGTTGTTAGAAGATCCTATGTATATGGGTTGGCGCCATCCACGCATCGGTGGCGAAGAATATGCCGAGTTTATCGAAGCCTTTATGCAAGCTGTACATGTGCGTTGGCCAGACACTTTAATTCAGTTCGAAGACTTTGCCCAAAAGAATGCCATGCCGATCCTAGAGCGTTATAAGGATCGCTATTGCTGCTTTAACGATGATATTCAAGGTACTGCTGCGGTTGCCGTTGGTTGCTTGCTCGCCGCGTGTAAGGCTGCGGGCACTGAATTGAATCAACAACGTATCGCCTTCCTCGGTGCTGGTAGTGCCGGTTGCGGTATTGCCGAAGCTATCGTGGCACAAATGGTGTCTGAAGGGATCAGCGACGAGCAAGCTCGTACCCAAGTGTGTATGGTTGACCGTTGGGGCTTATTGCTAGACAACATGCCTAACTTGTTGCCATTCCAGCAAAAATTGGCGCAGAAATGCACCAACATCCAAAATTGGAGCAATTTCAGCGACAATATTTCACTGCTCGATGTGGTTAACAACGCCAAGCCGACAGTGTTGATTGGGGTATCTGGCGTTCCGGGTCTCTTCACCGAAGAAATCATCCGTGCTATGCACAGCCATTGTGCTCGCCCGATTATTTTCCCTATGTCGAACCCCACCAGCCGCGTAGAAGCGACACCGAAGGACATTTTGCATTGGACCTCAGGTCAAGCACTCGTCGCTACGGGCAGCCCATTCGAGCCTGTGGTTGTCGATGGTGAAACCTATGAAATAGCCCAGTGCAACAACAGCTTTATCTTCCCAGGTATTGGCTTAGGCGTATTAGCTTCAGGCGCACGTCATGTATCCGATGCCATGTTGATGGCTTCAAGTCGCGCACTTGCCGAATGTTCGCCACTGGCAATCGATGGTACAGGTCCACTACTGCCTAAACTCGAAGATATCCATGCTGTGAGTAAGCATATTGCTTTCGCCGTAGGTAAAGTCGCAGTTGAACAAGGGTTAACGCTGCCAATGAGCGATGAGATCTTACAGCAGTCGATTGAAGGCAATTTCTGGAGTCCAGAATATCGCCGCTACAAACGCACTTCGTTCTAAGCATAGCGTTGCCGCGACTCAAGTTGCAGTAGAGCAGCTTAGTTGAGCGTTTGTGCTAGCCAGCAAAAAGCCCGTTACTTTGCAGTAACGGGCTTTTTCATTTCAGGCACAGTTTTTCATTTCAATAGAACACTAAGGTGCCATCACCTGTTTAAAGCTATTGAGCAAAGCGCGATCGGTACGCGCTTTCTTCAACTTACGTAGGCTTTCTTTGAGCGATTCATCGGCTAAGCGCGTAAAAATACCGTTATATTCTTGCTCTTGGATTGCACTATCAGTATCGGCTTGCTCAGAAATTTCTTGGGCGACACGACTCAATTGCAACCAAGCATTAGCAATATAGAAACCGTGGAATGCGGCTTGTTCCATTAGATTACGTGCACTGGCAGGTAAAGATGCCCAAGCTTGGCTAAATTTACCTTCCCTGTCTTCCAACAGTTCGGCACACAAACCTTGGTACGCTGCTAATAAGTCACCCGGTAATTTAGCCATTGGTAACACTTTATTCGCAACATTGTAAGAAATCTGCTCGGCAGTTTCACGGTAAACAGCTGATAATTCGCTCATAAAAAATCTCGATTAACATTCATTCAAAAAATAGACTTAAAACTGACCACTCACATATAAACCATAAACGCCGTTACCCGCTATCGGCGTGACAGTAATACCTTCATAGGGCTGAGTAAAATACCAACCCGCTAGCGCGCCAATCGCCGCGCCAGCTAACACATCCTCGAGGTAATGTTGGTCGCTCGCCACTCGGGTGTAGCCCACATAAGATGCGGCAACATAGGCAGGTAAACCATATTGCCAACCATAGCGCTGCTGAATAAACGTCGCCGCCATAAAGCTGTCTGAGGTATGACCCGATGGAAACGAATCATCGCCACTATCGTCTGGCCTGTCTTTACTCACACTATACTTAAGACCTTCAACAATTAACCGACTCGACACCGCTGCCTGAATTAACTGCCAACTACCATCATAACCCTCTTCATAAAACAAGGTCGCACCCATCGCAGTAGCGGGTAATAATAAATGCAATACATCGCCAGAGGTTTCTAAATCTGAGCCTGCCCAACTAGTGCCACTCATCATGAATAATGCAGCACAGAGTAATTTCTTCAAGGGTGATTCCTTTGTGGGATAATAACCAAGGCGGAGTTTATACCTTGATCATTAACCGAATGCAAAATTGCTATACATCTATATTAAAAATGAACAAACAAGTTATGCTAAGCTAATAATTAGCTATTGATTTTAATTCGAACAGGAATCTTTTTTGCTACATCAACTTAGGTATTTATCATTCTCCTTATTGCTGCTTCTACTGCCGCTCAGCAACGCTATGGCAGAAGAAAAGACTCAGGTTGATAAAATATTTGCAAGATTTGAAAGCGGCGTCCCTATGACCCGTGAAGAAATCGAAAGCAATCTAGCGTTATTAAGCAAACTAATTTCGACTGACGATGTCACCCGTCATGAAAAGCTACAACTGCTCAAATGCTGGGATCAGAATACAGAAAACGACACAGCTATTGCACTGGCACTTAAAAATACTAACCAAGCACTGAGCAATATTCCGCCAACCGCCTCCCCCCATTTCATTACCGACCTCACGCTCTGCCACTCTTGGTTTCTGCAATTAAGTGGTGATATGGATGGCGCGATGGAAGGCTATAATCTCAGTGTTAAACGTGCCTATGAGCATGAAGACCTTAAGCTAATAGCCGACTCGCGCAGCATTCGCGGCGCACTTTACTCTTATATTGGCGATTTTTCTGCGGCATTAGACGATCTCGTCACAGCGCAAGATCTCTATGAATCACTCAATTTAAGCGGTTGGGCTAACATTAACCTTGCCGATGTTGCTACCAGTTTTAGACGTTATGGCGATCCCCAAAGTGCAATCCGCTATTACACCAAACTCAAAGCTCTCTATCTAAAAAACAATAACCAAGAACAGGCAATGTATGTCAACTCGGACATTGGCCTTGCCTTAGATGAACTCGGTGAACATCAACAGGCCGTAGATAATTTCTTAGTAAGTTATCAATACTTCAAGGAACATCAGCAGGAAAAAGTGGCAGCAACTATGGCAACGAATATTGCCTACAGCTTAATCAAACTCAATCGTCTAAACGAAGCCGAAAAGTATTTAATCGAAGCCGATACTGTTATTAATGAAAAAGATCTGACCGATTACAGCTTCATGAAGCTTTTTATGGCCGATATAAAGTTTCAACAAGCTCGCTATAAAGAGGCGCTTACCGAACTTGAGCAAGGGGAAAAAGCCTTTCGCACTCTGCAGAATAATCGGGGACTCACTCAACTGCTGCAGCTTAAAAGTAACATATATGTGGCTATGAATGATTTATCTGCCGCCTACGGAGCGCTGCAAGAATTTGTTACCCTAACAAAAAAAGTCGATGGCAATTCTCTCTCCCATCATACGACAGAATTAAAGGTCAAGTTTGATACCAGTCGGATTGAATCTGAAAATCAACGCTTGATTGAAAACCAAAACCTTAAAGAACAAGAGCTCGCGCTACTCGAAAAGAACAAATCACTGCAACACATTATCCTATTACTAGCGGGCTTTATCCTGACGATAGTGTCTATATTCGCTTATAAACAAGTACATAGAAATCGCCAACTGCAAGTTATTGCCCTCACAGATTACCTTACCAAACTCCCTAATCGTCGGCATATTTATGCCCAAGCCGCGAAATATTTTCAGCAAGCCTTAAAACATCAAAGCCCTTTTTCAGTGATTATTTTTGATGCGGATCACTTCAAAAAAATCAACGATAACTTCGGCCATGAATTAGGCGATCGCGCCCTTATGACCATTGCAAATGCAGGCCGAGCCTTATCGGGTAATAAAGATCTCGTTGGCCGCATCGGTGGTGAAGAGTTTTTAATCCTATTGCCTAACACTGATGCCACAGGTGCGTTAGCGCTGGCGCATCAATTGCAGAACCATATTAGCCGCCTTAGCGCACAGAATTTACCAGCAGAACTCAAATTAACCGTTAGTGCTGGTGTCGCCACTTTAGAACCACAAAATAATACGGAAGATGCATATCAAGATAAAGATTTTGCCACCCTGCTAAAGCGGGCCGACAATGCTCTTTATGAGGCTAAAAATGCGGGCAGAAATTGTTTGAAATCAGCCAAGAATGAGGCTTTAAGAGAGAATTAAACGGCCTTATGCCAAAACACTTGATGTTGTAATGGCGGTGGCAAAGTGCCAAACCATGTCTGATACAGACGACTAAATTCACCTGAGTCTTTCATTTTCTCAAGCTCTGTTTGCCAACTGATAACGGTTTCCGCCGACGTCCCTTTAGAAAAAGCTAAATAGAGATTAATCTCCGATACCACAAACACTTGGCGGATATCTGTCTCACTCGCGCCAACCTCTTCGAGTATCTGCTTTACCGCAAGATCCGCTTGGCACCAAAAACGAATTCGAGAAAACAGCAACTGTTTCGCCGATTGCTGCGGAAAACTCGCCACCAGCAAATTATCCACGCCCGCTTGTTGTAGCAACTGCGCACCCGCCGATTCCCGATAAACCCCCACAATATCTGTCGATTGAAGTTCAGCAAGTTGATCGAGAGCGATGGGATCTGCCGCCCTTGCGTACAATGCAATTTTGCTGGTCGCAATAGGACCGATAAAATCGAACTGCTCAGCTCGCTCATCATTAATTGACGTAGCAAAAAGTAAAACGTTCGCAGAGGTATTGGCAATTGAATACGCCCGAGCCCAAGGTAACACATCGATTTTTTCACTCTGACCCAGTCTTGATTGCAAGGTATTGACTAAGTCCACCGCAAAACCTTGCGGCACACCATTTTGCTCGTAACTCATGGGAGGCCAAGCTTCGGTCACCAATTTCAACTTGTCAGGCGCCGCAAAAACAAGATTAGGCATCAGGCCTAATAAGCTCATCGCAAGAAAACACGCCCTAAGGGGAAACGCACTCAGCATACGAATACCAAACGATAAACATTAGACCTAATCATAGACTCAATCCCAACTGCAAATAAACAAATACCCCAAAGAAAATATCGCCTCACGCCCCCTTCTGAGTAAACTCGTCCTCAATAAGTGAAAACTGCTATCATATTGCCACCTAGCCAAGAGCCTCGCTGCAATCAATTCATGTCAACTTTAGCCAATCAAACCCCAAGCCAATCCTATGCCAGCATGCTGTCGCGGCTCGCTCTTCAAATTAAAACGTGGGGAAAAGCACTCGGATTTGCGCAGGTTGGCATTTGCGATACGGATTTAACCGCTGAAGAAGCCAAACTCCAAGCATGGCTAGACAAAGGTTTTCATGGCGAAATGGCCTATATGGCTACCCATGGCATGATGCGCGCTCGCCCGCAAGAACTGCATCCGGGCACAGTGCGGGTGATCTCCGTACGGATGGACTATTTACCACCCGAAGCTGGCTTTGCAACGAATCTCACCGATCCCAACTTAGGTTATATTTCCCGTTATGCAGGAGGTCGCGACTACCACAAGTTGATCCGCGCTCGACTTAAAAAGCTGGGAGATCAAATCAGTGCAGAGCTAGTTTCTCTCGGTTTCGATGCCGCTGACTTTCGCCCCTTTGTTGACTCAGCACCAGTACTTGAGCGCCCCTTAGCCGAAAAAGCCGGTATAGGCTGGACAGGTAAACACTCACTCATACTCAACCATGAAGCTGGCAGTTGGTTCTTTTTAGGTGAGCTACTGATCAATTTGCCGCTACCAGTGGATATTCCCATTCAAGAAGGCTGTAACACTTGTGTCGCCTGCATTACCTCCTGCCCAACGGGTGCAATCGTAGAACCTTATGTAGTCGATGGCAGACGCTGTATTTCCTATCTCACCATTGAACTGCAGGGCGCTATTCCTGAAGAATTTAGGCCACTCATGGGCAATCGCATCTATGGCTGCGATGATTGCCAACTCGCGTGTCCCATCAATCGCCAAGCGCCGCTGACTGAAGAAACTGACTTTCATATTCGTCCGCAGTTAAAGCAACCTGACCTTCTCAGCCTTTTTGCTTGGAGCGAGGCCGAGTTTCTTAAACAAACTGAAGGCAGCGCCATTCGTCGCATTGGACATAAACGTTGGCTACGTAATATTGCAGTAGCACTGGGTAACGCTCCCGCAAGCCCAAGCATTGTTGCCGCACTTAACGCCCGCAATCACAGCGAAGATATCGATGAGATAGTGCGTGAGCATATTGAATGGGCGCTTAATGCCCAGCAATCGCGCCTTGCTGAAAGCGCTGCAACTGAACAACAAAAAGCCCGCCGCAAAACCGAACGTATGGTGCGCATTATCGAAAAAGGCTTACCGCGAGATGCTTAAGTCAGTCGGCAATAAATAAAAGACAACGGATGCATAAGCATCCGCTGTTACTAATTCAACAAACTCAATAAGCTCAGTAAAAAAATATTTCACTCAAGCATAATATTAACCAAGGCGGCGACGTAGTTCTCGCGTGGCATCGACCATGTTTTTCAGTGCGGGTTCGACTTCATCCCAAGTACGGGTTTTTAGGCCACAATCTGGATTGACCCACAGCTGACGTACGGGCACTTTTTGCGCCGCTTTCTCGATTAAGTGCACCATGGCCTCCACACTTGGGGTGTTTGGCGAGTGAATGTCATACACACCTGGGCCGATTTCATTGGGATATTCAAAATCTTCAAAGGCGTTGAGTAACTCCATCCGTGAACGCGAAGTCTCGATAGTAATCACATCGGCATCCATGGCGGCAATCGCGGCAATAGTGTCGTTAAACTCGCTGTAACACATGTGGGTGTGGATTTGAGTCTCATCAATCACCCCAGCAGCGCTGAGTTTAAAGGCATTCACCGCCCAATCTAAATAGGCTTGCCACTCACTTTGTTTCAATGGCAGACCTTCACGGAAGGCGGGCTCATCGATTTGTATAATGCCAATGCCGGCATTTTGTAAATCCACCACTTCATCACGAATCGCCAGCGCCAGCTGAGTCGCAATCACATCGCGGCCGATATCTTCACGGGCGAATGACCAATGCAGAATCGTCACAGGGCCAGTCAGCATGCCTTTTACAGGCTTGTCGGTGAGACTTTGGGCAAACTCGGCCCAATCAACCGTCATCGCCTTTGGACGACTAACATCACCATAGATCAACGGCGGCTTAACACAGCGTGAACCATAGCTTTGCACCCAACCATTTTTGGTAAAGCCAACGCCCGCAAGCTGCTCACCAAAGTATTCCACCATATCGTTGCGCTCGGCCTCACCATGAACCAGCACATCGATACCGAGTTTAAGCTGGCGGTCGATAGTATCGCGGGTGACTTGTTGTAATTGCTCTGTATATTGTGCATCACTCAGATCGCCCTTGCGCCAACGACTGCGTAGTCCACGGATTGCAGGTGTTTGTGGGAAGGAGCCAATGGTGGTGGTCGGCAACAGAGGTAAACGGTATTTCTGCTGCTGCACTGCTTGGCGTACGGTGAAATCACTGACGCGCTCATAATCGGCAGATGTCAACGCGGCAACGCGGGCAATCACTTGACTGTCGGCAGCCTGCGCTTTCGCCTCGCGGCGCGCCAAACTGGTTTGCACAATCTCTTTTGCCGCGATAGATTCAGGTGCCAGTAGCAATTGGCGCACATTGGCCAGTTCAAGTAATTTTTGCTTCGCAAACGCGAGTTGTTGACGCAGCGCGGGCTCAAGCGTGGCTTCCACATCTAAATCCACAGGGCTGTGCAGGAGTGAGCAAGAAGTACCGATCCACAAGCGATCTCCGAGATCACGGGCAACCGCGCCTATGCGTTCGGCAATCAAATCCGCCTCTGCCGCCCACACGTTGCGACCATTGACCACACCCACCGACAAAATTTGATCTCGACCAAGCGCATGGGCAAAGACTGCCAATTGATCCGGCGCTGTGACTAAATCGACATGCAACCCCGCGACCGGCAAGGCCGATACCAGCGCTTGATGGTGTGCGATACCGCCGTAATAACTGGTAAGAAGGATCTTCACCTTCGCAGTGCTGAGGGCTTGATACGCCTCAGTCATCGCCGCTTGCCATTCGCCATCCAATTCCAATGCGAGAATGGGCTCATCGAGCTGTACCCATTGCACTCCCAGAGCAGCAAAACGCACCAAAATGTCAGCATAAGCAGCTAATAAATTGGGTAATAAGCTTAACTTATCAAACTCTTGGCCCACGGTTTTAGCAAGGAACAAGTAGCTAACAGGGCCGAGTAGCACAGGTTTTGCTTTATAACCTAAGGACTGCGCTTCGCTAACTTCATCAAAGAACTGCTCATAGGCAATCGAAAACTCTTGGTTTTGGCTGAGCTCAGGTACCAGATAGTGATAGTTAGTATTGAAATACTTGGTCATTTCAGAGGCTGGCGCATCTTGGCCCGTTGGCGCTCTGCCGCGGGCAACACGGAATAAAGTATCGAGATCGATTGCCCCTTCACCACGATGACGATCAGGAATGGCATTTAAAGTCGCGCTTAAGGTCAGCACTTGATCATAAAAGGCAAAATCACCTACGGGAACTTGCTCAATGCCAGCAGCAGCTTGCCACTGCCAATGGGTGCGGCGAAGTTCACTCGCCACTTCACGTAATTGTGCCTGAGTGCTCTCACCACGCCAGTATTTTTCTAAGGCAAATTTCAATTCACGACGACGCCCAATACGGGGAAACCCAAGACTATTTAATTGCATACTCTATCTTCCTTTATTTGAGATAAGCCATATTCGGCACTTACACCCACCAGATTATTTTCTCTTGGCACTTTTCAGCACTTCAGCCTGATAAATAACAATGGGCGTCTGGACGTCTAGAAGTTTATTGTGTTAGTCTCTATTCCAGCAACCGAATTGATTTCAAGCACAACATGAGCGAAATTCACTTGGAGTGAACATGATCGAACTAAGACACCTGCGAACCTTAATGGCCCTGAAAGAAAGCGGCAGTTTGGCGGGCGCAGCCAAAAAACGTTTTGTCACTCAATCCGCCCTCTCCCACCAGATTAAGGAGCTGGAGCAAAGGATTAACTCGCCCATTTTTGTGCGTAAGAGTAAGCCACTGTCATTCACCCAAGAAGGTGCACGCCTGCTGCATCTGGCCGAAGAAATTTTGCCTAAGGTGTTAGAAACCGAGACAGATTTGAAGAATGGGCTGGAAACCGAAACCAATCAGTTGCGTGTCGGCATTGAGTGCCATAGCTGTTTTCGCTGGTTAATGCCTGTAATGGAGCAATTTAGGCAAGATCATCCGGCAGCCGAGTTAGACTTGTCGAGCCGTCATCTGTTCGACTCGCTCAATGCCTTAGAAATGGGTGAACTGGATATTGTATTAACCTCAGATCCTGTGCCTGGGCATTCACTCGCCTACCAGCATTTGTTTGATTTTGAAGTGAAGTTAGTGGTTGCTAAGGATCATCCTTTAGCGAAAGAAGCCTATGTCACCCCTAAGCAATTAGCACACTTGCCTATTATCAGTTATCCAGTGCCGTTGACGCGTTTAGACATTTATCGCCACTTTTTAGAGCCTGCGGGCATAGAGGCGGGCGAGCAAAAAACCTGTGATTTAACAATGATGTTATTGCAACGCATCGCCTGTAAAGACGGCATAGCCGCACTGCCAAGTTGGTCGATTAATGAAGGACATGGACTGAGTCTCGCTACGGTGAAACTCGGCCAAGAAGGTCTAAAACGACCGCTATTTGGTGCCTATCGCCGCCACAGTGCTAACTCTGCATTGATCCAAAATTGGTTACAACTAGTGGCAAGGGAAGGTTTATCCCGCCAGCAGAAGACGAATTAATGCGGGTGACATAGAGTAAAAAGCCTGCGAATGCAGGCTTGTTTATTGAGTCAAATGACTATTTCATAGCATCGACAAATTACAGCGGATTCATCAACAATCCACGCATAGACAAGACACGGCGCAGTATCAACCCTGATGAATTAGGATTACGGGTCTGACGCAAATTATGGGCGATCATAAACTCTTGACGCAGATCCTGATCGAGATCTAACGCCTCGAACGCTTCGATGGTTAAGGTCTGTTGTTGATTATCAATCAATGACTTAATCACACTTAAAGGAAATGACTGTTCGGCATTAGCATTTAAATAGGCAAATGCGGTCAGTGCGATAATTTGGCCGAACACACTGAACAGAGCTAAGGTTTGTACTTCGTCAGCATCAACCTCCACACCTTCCATATCCGCTAAGCTATCTACCGCATCCGTTGC
The DNA here is from genome assembly GCF_025654245.1 of Shewanella sp. SM29. Taxonomy (NCBI): domain Bacteria; kingdom Pseudomonadati; phylum Pseudomonadota; class Gammaproteobacteria; order Alteromonadales; family Shewanellaceae; genus Shewanella; species Shewanella sp. SM29. The sequence continues at coordinate 66,456 of NZ_JAKKRN010000013.1, read as the reverse complement.
AATATCTTCAGTCAGCTTCCAATAACCTTGGACCAACTTTTTATAGGGCTGTGGCAGTTCATCGAGGCGTTCTTTTAAATAGAACGTAAAGGCGTAGCGATAGATATTAACTTGACCTAAGCGGATCAAAGCTTCTTTCAACGAACGAGTTTTGTGATTTTCCACTACAGCAGCCTGTGCGGAATTACTGCGCATAAGCATGTGCGCTGCCAATGCGGGATCGCTCGAGATAATGTCAATCACATTACGAATGTCGCCTTCAGCAAGGATCGCTTTTTTGAGTGGAATTAGAATCCCTCGGCGGCCAATCACTTGCTCTTCGTTCGCTATGATAGCTCTAACTTGAGTAAAAACCTGTTGCTCAAGATCAGTCATAAGACACTTTACACCTGTTTATTAACAATAAGATGATTCGGTTACAGCTCACATCATACCTAAAATACTAAGAATTTCAGCCATAAACAGCAGAGTAAAATATAAATTACTCCTATTTAGTGATGACTGCCCGCTAACACTATAGATAACGACAATTAAACCACTCTACTAAAACGATATTCAAGACTATACCTATTTTAAGATTTATTCTTTGAACTCAGCGTAAAAACTAAAAAGCCAGACTGAGTCTGGCTTTGTTATTAGATAGCTCATTAATATTTAGAAGCGGTAGCCCACAGTGAAACGAATATCACGGCCTCGACCTGAGTAATAACCATTATATGTTCCACCACCATAATAGCCTGCGCTAACATAATCTTTATCGAATACATTATCGATACGCAGACTGGCAAGCCAAGCATCACGATTATAATTCAAGGCTAAATTACCAAGCACGTAACTTGCTAGCTTATCACCTTGATTAGCGTTATCGCCTTCGATAAAACGATCACCCGTGTAGATAGCTTCGGCAAATACTTGGAAATGCTCAGCAAAATCCATGCTGACATAACCGCGTCCCGTGTGTTTTGCCACCCAAGACAGCTCTTTGCCATCGTTAGCACCATCGGTAAATTCGGCGTCGGTATAGTTATATTCCAGCCCTAACTGCAGCGCTTTAGTGATCTGCCAATCCCAATCGGCACCCGCGCCATAACGACGAGAAGCGTCGGCATTGACGTTTGCACCGTTGAAATTTCCACCTATGGGTTTAACTGCACTCGAGTCATAAACAATTTCATCCTCTAAATCGAGACGATATAGGCTGACTCGTAGGGTTTGACTAGCGACAGCCCAATCCCAACCCGCCTCATAGGAACGGCCTGTTTGCGGCTTTAAGCCAAATACGCCCGGCGATGTATAAGCTTGCTCATCCACTTTAGCAAAACGGAAGTTATCATCAGCGCGCACATAGAGTCTGTGCTCCGCAGTTGGTCGGTAATTTAAACCCAGTTCGAATGCATGGGCATTTTCATCTAAATCCATGCCATTAGGATAGACATTGCCATCGACTAACTCGTCGGTCACACGCGAATAACGACCACCCACAACGTAACTTAAAGTATGGCTTAAAGGCACTGTAGCTTGTAGATAGGCGCTTTGCATTTGCTGCACATTACTGCGCGCCATAGTGTCAAAATCAGCCTTGCCACGGCTGATGTCTAAACCTGTGACTAGGTTTAGCTCGCCTTGACGCGTACTGTAATTCGCTAACGCTTTAGGGCTAAACATTAACAGTGAGCGTGTGTTATGGCTGTTCGCCCCCCAATTAAGAGAAGACACTAAGGTATCGCTGTAATCTAAATCCGCCGCCAGCGCCCAGTTTTGATTAAGCTGATGCTGGTAACCCGTTCGCGCCGCAGTGGTCATCTCGTGGGCATACTCTACCTTATTTGATGAAGCACGGGGATCGTCTTTAAATTGCTTTTCAGTAAGCGAGCCCGGATTTTCACGATCGTTATCGTAGTAGCTGGTTTCAACAAAGAACGAGTCTGTGGCTGTTTTATATTGAATGCGGCCAAGAATAGAGCCGGTTTCGTTGGCATTATGCTGGCGATAGTTGTCACCTTGGTTGTAACTACCGGTGAAAAAGTAACGCCAATCTTTGTTGATCGCGCCAGACACATCACCACGACCTTCATAGGTATCAAAACTGCCGCCGGATAACTGCACGCTGCCGCCAGTATTTTCAGGGGACTTAGTGACAATATTAATCACCCCGCCCACGGCTTGATCGCCATAAAGTACACCTGCACTACCCGATAAAATTTCAATACGATCCACTTGATTAAGCGGAATGGCATTAAGGCTAGGTGCGGCGATATCGATATTATTGAGACGACGACCATCAAGTAAAATCAGCGTGTTATTAACGGCAGTGCTGGCGCTAAAACCACGCATCGCAAAGCTAGTTCCAATATTGTTATCCGAAATTTGAATACCGCTTTGACCGCGTAAGACGTCGGTCAAATTAGTCGCGCCACTCATTTCAATCGCGGCTGCATCAATCACATTCACATTGGCGGCAATATTTAAGGGGGTCTTATCAGAGCGGCCGATCACGACAAGATGCTCGTCAACTTTAGCTGTGCTGGTATCGTCAGCCGCCATAACGGGCGCGATAATTGAAAAACTGCAAAGGCTGCCAATCAGCAGCGCGATTTTTGTTGGATTTGTTCCCATTTTACCTTTAACTCCTGCAAGGAAAACGGGGCATTGACGCCACGATACCGTTAATTCAGTCGTAAATACTGACGGTGATTATCGCATTTTGAGATCTGCCCACCGAAATCTCAAAAACACCTTTAGGGCCGGTCTCCGGACTTAGGCTATGTTAATCCATTAAAGTTAGATTAACGCGAGACTGACCTTTCACATTCTGACTTTCGGGTTCACTCTTGAACACACCAATCAAACGCGGTCTTCTCTCACCTTTTACCGTTGCGGGGGCAGTGCCAGAATTTCACTGGCTTCCCGATTATCTCACGACACTATCATCGTAAGCACCACAGAAGGTTGACTCAAAATTAGGTTCAAAGGGCGTACAATCTGTTAACGCCCAACAAGGCTCAGAGCATATCAGACCTGAGCGCGCGCATTATAGACGTCTATACGGATGAAAGTCCATTAATCTCAAGTTAGCGAGAAAACTCACATGAGCTAGAAAACACCATCCCAGTTTTTTGCCGCAGGTTTTGGTCTGTCTTTGCTCAAAATCGCCTGACGCTGCTCAGGGGTTTCGCATTGGGCAACGGGAGTAAAATCCAGCGGTTTAATCACTAACGAGTCAGCAGGTTGCACTGGCGACTTGTCGAACATTGGCAAATTCATCGACCAAGAGACCAGCTCCCCCTTTTCGCTGATGCCAACATAACCGTCATTTGCGCCATCTAACCAAGTAAGGCGCGGAATACGTGCAATCAACTTCTCCACATTTTCACGGTTGGCGCGATAACCAACAGGCACCACTTTGCCATCGGGACGCGTAAACACAAAGGAGGCAGGCCCTTGGGTAATGATGCTGCCTTCCTGCCAATATTTATCAAGAATCTCTTGGGCATAGTGAAACCCAAACATATGAGCGTAATCAGTATCGTCGGCCACTATTTGCGGCACGGCCTTATCCCGCAGTAATAAAAAGCCTGAGCCAATGCTGATAATCTCTTTTACCCCTGTGATATTGGTTTTTTTAATCCAATCGACACCACAGTTAATCCCATCGCCCCAAAAATGCGCATCCCCCGTAGGACTTAAAATCGCAAAGGCACAATTGTTTGCCGTCATACTCGCCACATCCTTTAAGGCGCTGCGGATCGAGTAAGCATCACTGCGCCAACCCCAACTCACCACAGTGCCGTCCTTTTTCAAGGCGGCATAGGTGTGTTGAAAATATTCGATCTTCGCCACATCCGTAAGCTGCGGGAGTAACTTTTTCATATTGGTCGACTCTTCAACCTGCCCCCAAATCACCGCGCTACCTTCTTTTTTGAGGGCGACAAAACTGCGTCCTCTGGCAAAGATATCGACAACATCAACTAATTGATCCTGCACATGTAAGCTATTGCCGCCGTAGGGGCCATAACCCCAAGTGTGTACCTTGCCATTAGCATCAAGGGCCGCAATGGCCTCTTGATTAGCGAACAACTTGGTAATATTGGTCATGCGGTTTTGCAGGGCTTTGTCGAGGCTCAATTTCCCTACATTACCCCAGTAAACCACAGTGCCATCTTGACGTAGCGCGGCAAACCCGTCCTTAACTGGGACGATTTGCTTAACTTGCTTAAGCTGCTCCGTCACCTCCCTGCTATCACCGCCAGCATAACTGCCACCCCAAGTGATCACCTCACCAGATTGTGTTAACGCCGCAAAGGCCGAACTGTTGGTGACCACAGTCTCGACTGCGGGTAAATCACAGGGAATATGGCGATACTGTGGACTCGGATTTTCCTTAAATTGGATGAGTTTACCGTTATCAAACTGTAGCAATGACTCGTTATTACTTTCCACAACGGCCATAGGTTGAGGATCGCTACAGCCAGAGATCTGCATGGCAACCATGCCCACGAGTAAAACCTTAGGCCAAGTGATTCGATGAGTGAGCATTACTTATTTCCTTATATTTGCTTGGAGATGTCATTCAATGTTGTGCAGCGGACAGAGCGAGAATGGATTTACCTAACATCGCCTAATGTCAAAAATGGGCAGAATTCTAGCAGCTTGTTGATAAAAAGACGAAAATGCTCACAGTTTACTCTGCAAGTCCCCTACACAGGCTAGCGCCTAACTGATGGCATGCTATTCTAAGCCCCCATCACCGCTGTTTAAAGGAGTAACAGTATGACTCGCCCTATTATTCTGGATTGCGATCCCGGCCATGACGACGCTATTGCGCTCATTTTAGCTCTCGCCCATCCAGAGCTGGTTCCACTGGCCGTCACCACCAGCGCCGGTAACCAAACGCCGGATAAAACGCTCAATAATACCCTGCGGATCTTAACCTTATTAAATCGCAGTGATATTCCTGTCGCTGGCGGCGCCGTCAAGCCATTAGCTCGCGAATTAATCATTGCCGACAATGTCCATGGTGAAACCGGACTCGACGGCCCTGCATTGCCTAATCCAAGTTTTAGTCCTCAAGCCATTACCGCAGTTGAATTAATGGCGCAGCAAATTCGCCAAAGTCATCAGCCAGTAACCTTAATTCCCACAGGACCACTCACCAATATCGCGCTTTTGCTCGCCAGCCACCACGAATTACACGCCAAGATCGAACGCATAGTGCTAATGGGCGGTGCAGCCGGTGTCGGCAATTGGACACCAGCCGCCGAGTTTAATATTTTTGTCGACCCGGAAGCTGCCGATATCGTCTTTAAATCCGGTATTCCCATCACTATGTGTGGGCTCGATGTGACTCATCAGGCGCAAATCATGGATGAAGACATAGAACGCATTCGCGCGATTCAAAATCCAATTGCTCAGTGCGTCGCCGAATTATTGGATTTCTTTATGATTTACCACAGAGATCCTAAATGGGGCTTTATTGGTGCGCCATTGCACGACCCCTGCACGATCGCTTGGTTGCTTAAACCTGAGCTATTTGAGGCGCAAGATTGCTGGGTAAGCATTGAAACCCAAAGTGAGTTGACCTTAGGCATGACAGTGGTTGATCGCTATCAGCTAACAGGTAAAGCCGCCAATGCGACTGTGCTGTTTGGGATCGATAGGCAAGGCTTTGTCGATTTACTGGTAGACAGTTTACGCGTCTATGATGCAACTTATCTCAATCGCAGATAAAAATGACAGTGAGTCTTCTATGAGCCAGATACTCGTTATCGGCAGTGCAAATGCCGACCATGTGATGAAATTTGAGTACCTGCCCGCTGCAGGGCAAACCTTAATGAGCCGAGATTACCGCCTCGAACAGGGCGGCAAAGGGGCCAATCAAGCCGTCGCCTGCGCGCGCTTAGCCAAATCAGGTTCACGCACTGATTTTATCTGCCATCTCGGCCAAGACAGTATCGGCGATGATATGCGTCAAAGCTGGATGAAAGATGGCATCAGTGCAGAAGGGATCCGCCAAATAACCGGACTGAGCACTGGCACTGCCATGATTTTTATCGGTGATAACGGTGAGAATACGATTGGCGTTGCCGCAGGTGCCAACGCCAGCCTTTCACCCGATGACTTAGAAGCTCATTACGCCCTGTTTGCTAATGCGGAGTACTTGTTAACACAATTGGAAACGCCCGCTGCCACAGTGGCAAAGGCGCTGCAAATAGCCAAGAATCTTGGCGTGACGACTGTACTAAATCCTGCTCCAGCGACGGCACTTGGCCAAGATGTACTCAAGTGGGTAGATATTATTACCCCCAATGAAACCGAAGCAGAAGCCTTAACGGGAGTTGAGATCAACCATATTGATGATGCACACATGGCAGCGCAACTTCTCCACCAGCAGGGAGTAAAGATTGTGGTCATTACCTTAGGTAGCCGTGGCGCATTTATCAGCAGCCCAGGTTTTAATGGGCTAATACCTGCGTTTGAAGTGCAGGCCATAGACACAGTCGCCGCAGGGGATACCTTCAATGGCGCCTTAGTTGTGGGCTTAAGCGAGGGCATGTCGATTGCTGCAGCCGTGGGATTTGCCAATGCAGCCAGTGCCATTACTGTCACTCGCCCAGGCGCACAACGTGCGATTCCCTATCGACAGGAGCTTTCGTACTAAAAACGTAAGACGTTCTGAAGTAGACGCCCTGCGTTAGAACAAAAAATTATAATTTATAAATCAAACACATAAATAATAGTTCCTGAGTACTTAGTTCACTCCAAATAAGTACTCACCTATGTTTACCGCTAACAATTTTGCCGCCAATAACGATGCAAGCTTTCAACCTAAAGTTGCATATACATAATTTACACGCTGATTTCATTCCCATTTAATGAAGATTGCTTATGCTAGCAGGTGCATGTCCGAGTCAAAACGGCTCGGCTACCCTTGTTCAAATAAGGAAGTACCAGATGAAAGCAAAAAGCACAGCTTTACGTAACGTGACCAGCACTAGCCTAATCGGCCTAGGATTATTATTCGCTAGCCAAGCGAGTGCCAACGAATGTGAACTGAAAATTGCCGCCACTGATGCAATGCAATTTGACACTAAAGAGCTGTCTGTACCTGCAAGCTGTAAAGAAGTGACCTTAACCTTAACCCACTCAGGCACCTTGCCAAAAGCAGCCATGGGCCATAACTGGGTATTAACTAAGGCAGCCGATATGTCAGCAGTAGCAACTGAAGGCATGAGTGCCGGTCCTGATGCAGCCTATGTCAAAGCCGGTGATACGCGCGTTATCGCACACACAGATTTAGTGGGCGGTGGCGAATCAACGTCGATCACCTTTAGCACTGCCGGTATGAGCGCCACCGAAGCCTACCAATTCTTCTGCAGCTTCCCAGGTCACTGGGCGATTATGCAAGGCAGTTTCAAGTTAAAAGCTTAAAGGAATGGCTTAGCCTCACCTTAAGTTAGCCAATAAAAAGCGGATCTTAGGATCCGCTTTTACATTTCAGCCATTGCATTTAGCCGCACTAATCCATCATGGTCTTGGTTGGATGACTAATGGCGCAAAGCTCGTCATCGCATTGCCGTTAGCTCCGTTCAAGTTAGGATATTCAACCCCTTCCTGTAAGGTGTAATACACGTCGACAAAGTCATCGTCATTGGTGAACCAAGCATCCGGCATCACACTTAAAATACCATTGGTGATTTGCGGGATCAGCGCATAACCCTGAGCTTCAGGATCGGGGATCGACTTTAAGATCTGCTCCGCCGCTTCCAACAGCTTAGTGGCCAACACTTTATAGTTAGTACCATCGTCATGCTCCATTAAGATCATGTCCGCAGCCGCCCAACGATAACGCTCCCAATGGATGATGATTTGATTCGGATAATAGGTCGTATCCGCATAATCTAAATAGGGCATTTCGACGATATCGAGCACAGGCTCTTCACGGCTCGGGGCAACCCCTGTCACTATACCGTAAATTTCGGCACGACCAGAAATCCACGGCTCATGGTCATCCTTCAAGGATATTTGTTTGATCACTGTGGTTGAAATCGGCTTGTCTGCCACCGCCTGTGTTTGCGCACGGCTCAGTAGCGCGCCCTCTTTTTTCGCTGACTGCGCCTCGGCAAATGTCGCCCGCATCACCTCTAAGCCAGCCACAAAGGCTTTTTTGCTATCGATACCGACCACAAACACTGGCTGCTGCGGCAGGTTATACACGTCTAATTGATGCACTTGCCCATGAATATCAAAGGCTTCAATATAATCCCACTGACTCTCGTCACCATCGGGCTCATAGGCAAATAAAGGAGACTCACCTTGCTGCCATGGGGTTAACATGGTTTCATCCGCCAGACGCACTTGCACCAGAGAATCCGCTTTAGCACTTAAGCCCTTCACTCGGCGAATTGATGCATCGGCTTTGGTGATCACATGATCATTGAGCCTATGTTGGGACAGAATGTCATCGGCATTTACTGCCAACTGATACTGGTTTATTTCAGTCTGTAAGATAGGCGCGAGCTGCGCATATTGATGGCTTAAATCTAACGCCAATGCCCGTTTAGTATTGGTTAACTGCGCTTGTGCATCCAAAGTCGAATCCTTTAGCGACGCTTGTAGTAAGCGTAACGCCTCTCCATCTAAGGCTTGGCCATAACTCAGGGTTGCCGAAGCCGACAAACACAGCAATAAACTGGATTGAAGTAGTTTCATAGGAGTTCCCTTACCTTGATAAAGTTAAACGTGCGTTCGAATTCCTTACATATGAGCACAGAGCAGCATCTAAGTAAATCAAATGATAATAGTTATCGTTAATTATTAATGGTATAGAGTACGTAATCCCGGCTAAATACGATAAAAACAAGCTAATGACAGCATCAACAGATCAGTCCAGCCGAACAGTGTGTATGAAGATAAACGAGGAAATAGAATGAAATGAATTGATATGCGCAGTTTCGCGAGCGACAAAAACACAAAAGGCAGATCTTAAGATCTGCCTTCTGCTGTTCATCGCCAGAGTGACGTTTCAGAACCCGTTATGCGCGCCCTAACAGTCACACAGGCTTGATAAGACAAGGTTAAACGAATGAGTGTTACTCTTCGTCGAAATCATCTTCATCAAGATCTTCGGCATCAGTTGCCGCTTCAGCCGCTAATGCTGCGGCTAATTTTGCTTTAGCTTGTTTCTCTGAGCGACGTTTATTGCGCTCAGTTAACGTGCCTAAAAACACTTGTAATTCAGTTAAGCCCCAAGCTTGCGCTTCGGCTTCAGTCGCAAAGCCATCGTGGCTCTTAGACACAACTGTTTTAGTTGATGTCATGCGACGAGTGATTTCAGTTTTCCAACCGTTGTCGCCCTGTGTCACGCGAAAATCGTATTTTTTGCCCTTGCTCATTCTGCTCTATTTCCTAAATGATGCTTGTCACGTTTGTCTTATCAAGCGAACCAAACGCTCATCATAAAACAAAAGGAGCGCAGTGTACTTGATTTCGGCCCAGAAAGATCGCCCAGATGAAAATATTCATGCCAGTTTCATCGACTCGCTCAGTGGAGTCAATGCTCACATCTAAAGCAACACTGTGCATATATCCCGACCGTCCTCTGTCGAAGGCAGTTTATCGCAAGCTAGCGTGCCTTAGATAATCGTCGTGCAAACGGTATATATTCTTGTTTATGTCATACAAATAGGCTTTTTCAGTCACATTAACACTTTAGAGTTTCTGATTAATATTAATAATTTACATCATTACTCATAGGTAAATCTGATGAAACTACACCCTATTTCGTTGCTCTCACTCGGCCTATTAATTGCCACGAGCGCTTTATTAGCTGGTTGCAATAATGACGATGATAACGCCGCTATCACGCCACCCACCAGCAAACCCGTTCCTGCTCAAGTGGGAGAAAGACCCTTATTCCTCGTACGTCAGATGCAAGACAGCACACTTAAAACCCGCTTAGAACAATGCACCACTGACAGTTTTTATCGCAGCGAATTTTCCATAGGTCACCGTGGCGCGCCAATGAAATTCCCTGAGCATACAAAGGAATCCTACCAAGCGGCTATCGATTCGGGCGCAGGCATAGTCGAATGTGATGTCACCTTCACCGCCGATAAAGCTTTAGTTTGCCGCCACTCACAGTGCGATCTTGCCAGCACGACCAACATTTTAGCCATACCCGAACTTGCCAATAAATGTTCGAGCCCATTCACTCCCGCTGATGCCGCCAATGGTATCAGCGCATCGGCAACCTGTTGCACTAGCGATATCACCCTCGCCGAATTTAAAACTCTCAAGGGTAAGATGGAAGGCAACAATCCGAAAGCGACCACTGCGGCCGAATTCATCAATGGTACCCCAAGCTGGCGCACCGATCTTTATGCTGACAATGGCACCTTGATGACCCACGCTGAAAGTATTGAAATGTTTAAAAAAGCTGGTGTAAAGATGACGCCTGAGCTAAAAGCCGCCAGCGTATCTATGCCCTTCGATGGTTTTACTCAGCAGGATTACGCGCAAAAAATGTTAGATGAATACACGGCGGCGGGCGTCGATGTTTCGCAGGTATTCCCCCAGTCATTTATTTTGGATGACATCAAATATTGGGTCGCCAACGCCCCTGAATTTGCGAAGCAAGCCGTGTTTCTCGATGACAGATACGATTATAACAGCGCCTTTGATCCGCAGAATTCTGCCACTTGGTCACCATCAATGGCGGATTTAAAGACCCAAGGCGTCGAAATTATTGCGCCGCCACTCTGGGTATTAGTCGCCTTAGATGCGGATAAGAAAATCATTCCTTCGGAATACGCTAAGGCCGCTAAAGGCGCTGGGCTTAAGATCATCACTTGGTCGCTGGAGCGATCTGGTTTATTAAAAAATGGCGGCGGCTTTTACTTTCAAAGCATTACCGAAGCGATAGATAATGAAGGCGATACCTTTGAATTACTTGATGTACTTGCGAAAGATGTCGGCGTGATTGGAGTGTTCTCCGACTGGCCCGCCACTGTGACTTACTATGCTAACTGTATGGATTTATAAGTCATCGATATAGAAAACAAAAAATGCGTTAACGATTAATCGTTAACGCATTTTTTTTATTGCGAAAATAATCTATATCTCGCCGCGAGCTATTTAAACAGGTGCTGGATATTCTTTAAATCGCCCTTACCTTCGGCAATTTCTTCAGGCGTTAAACCTGTGACTTCGTGCGGGAAAACTAACCAGTCTTCAGAGGCATGAATGTAATAGTCGGGTTTTAAAGGCACTGCGGTATTTTTTGGCTTGTAATAAGGGCAAGCGATACGGATATCGGTTGGCATATTTAGGCGCATCAGTTGGCTGAGTTTTTCTTTTAATGCATGAATACTACGGCCAGAGTCAAACACGTCATCCACAATCAACAAACCGTCACTCGCGTTCGCATTTTCAACGATGTAATGCAGACCATGAACTTTGATTTCTTTGCTTTGTTTGTCGGTGCCAATCCCATAATAAGAAGAGGTACGCACGGCAATGTGATCGGTTTCAACTTGTTTAAAATCGAAAAACTCCTGTACCGCGATCCCGATTGGAGCACCGCCACGCCAAATACCCACGATAAATTGCGGACGAAAGCCACTCTCATACACTTGCGAAGCTAATAAAAATGAATCTTCCAGCAATTGCTGCGCGGTAACAAAATACTTTTCTGACATGACACAGTCCCCATCACATTGATTTTATTCTTAGGTCGTTAAAGCTTATGACCCCTGTAAGGTCTGTTCGGCGGGTAAAGGTTCCCAAAACACTAGAACAGCTTTGCCTTAGCAAGTGTAGGCAGCCGCCGAATTTTGGGAGCGAATTTTATACCAAAAAAATGCGATGTGCTGCAGTAATAGTAAGAACTTGCGTGACAACAGACATTTATTTTGCCTTTTAAAGCCAAAAGCAACAAAAAGGCCACCCTAAGGTGGCCGATAAACAAGCGAACAATACCGCATTAAACGATAGGCGTAATCACATGCTCGCCTACTTTTACCTTAGCGCTATAACCACGGGCCGTTGCGACTTGGAAATCCTTCGACAAAATGGTATCCACATAATGCCAGTCGCTGCGCACCTCATCAGCGGTAAAGGTGAGCGTCATAAAGCCTCGGTCTTTTAAGTTAGCGTACTTAAGATCTGGCACTAACTCGACGATTGCCGCCTCGGTCGCGGGGATCTGTTCCGCTGGCAGATTCAAGTAATATTCAAGGCCTGGCGATGATACTGAGCTAGTCGCAAACTCAACACCCACAGTATCGCCTTGCACGTCTTTAAGCTCGTTTGCCCATGCATTATGGGTGTCACCCGCGATCACAACTAGGTTAAGATTTTTCGATTTAGCCGTACCTAAAATCACTTCACGCTCATAGGCATAACCATCCCAAGCATCTAAGTTGTACGGGATTGCAGGTAATTGCAGCAGTCCGATAACTTCTGGCGTGAGTAAGGCTTGATTGGCTTGAAGATATTGCAGCTCTTGGGCAGTAAGCGTGGGATCATTTGCCGCCGCACGGGCCGCTAACTTAGCTAAAGCCCCTAACATAGCAAATTGAGGAATGCTCATCTGCTGAGTGGCAATCGCAGCAGGCAATGACATCTTACCCATTAATACCTGCTGTCCCAGTACTTGCCACTTGCCTGTCGACTGTAGCAATGTGCCCTGCAGCCATAATAATTGCGTCAGCCCCAGCATAGTGCGAGTGGTCGAAGTGACATCAGCAAGGAAACGCTCTCCCGCAAACGAACCCGTGGTAGGATCCATATAATCGGCATAATCGAGCTGTTTATCACGGGCTAATACGCGAGTATCCAACATATGCAGATCGACGAGATTGCCGTAACTGAAGCTGCGGTAAATCTCTTCATGGTTCCCTTCACGCCATGGGCGAATCGGTAACCACTCGAAATAAGCTTGTAGTGCCGCTTCTTTACGAACGGCAAAATCCCCTTCGCCTTCGTTGTGATTCTCGGCACTATCACGCCAAGTATCATTGGCCACTTCATGGTCATCCCACACTGTGATAAAAGGCACTTTTGCGTGTAACTTTTGCAGACTCGCATCGGTATGGTACTGACCATGGCGAGTGCGGTAATCACTCAACGTCAGCAACTCATTGGCGGGTAACACTTCACGGCCCAATTCGGCAGCATGCTCACTGGCATAACCACCGCGGGCATATTCATAGATGTAATCGCCTAAATGCACCACAGCATCTAAATCATCCTGCGCCGCCGCTAACTCATAGACGTTAAAATAACCGGCAGGAAAGTTAGCACAGGACATCACGGCTAATTTGACTGAGCTAACGTCACCCTCAGGCAGAGTGCGGGTTTTACCCACAACTGAGGTTTTATCACCCGTCATAAAGCGATAAAAGTAGGTTTGCCCGGCACGTAAACCACGGGCATCAATCTTAACCGTGTAGTCACGGCTTGCATTAGTGACAGTCTCACCTGTAGTCACTAATTGACTAAAGGCCGCATCGCTTGCCACTTGCCAACTCACTTTTACATCGCTCTCAGACTCAGGCGTGACACGAGTCCAGAGGATCACGGCATCGACTGCCGGATCGCCACTGGCAATCCCATGTAAAAATTGCGCGGGTACAGAATTATCATCATTACTATCACTACAGCCCATCAAGCCGTAAGAGATCACAGCAACGCCAACACCTTTGGCCGACATAGCCAAAAAGTCACGACGAGTTACGGTACGATTCATTATTATTATTCCTTGTTAGAAAAGGCTTCACTGGTATGAGGTCTAATGAGACCCCGATTGTGAGACATCACTGTTACACATTTGTGACACCTTTGTCAGCCTTTTATGATTTCTATCAATTCAAATACTTATACTGAATGGCGTACTTTATTTAAGCAGGGCTAGCGCAGCGAACAAGGAAGCTGCTAACATCGGTGCAGGCTAACGCAGCGTGTTAAATGCACGCCTAAGAATGGCAAGAAAAGGAATTTAACAATGAAAGTCAGCGATATTATGAGTGATCAAGTCATTTGCATCAGCGATGGCGCCAGCTTGAAAGATGCCCACCATCTGATGCAAACCCGTGGCGTACGCCACTTACCTGTGATATCTGAAATGGATGGCACCCTCGTTGGCGTACTCACCCATAAAAAGATGATCGCCAGCGTGATGACTATGTTGAATAAATACGGCCAAGGCGCGCTCGATCGTAAGGAGCGATACACGCCGATCAAAACCGTGATGGACCAAGACTTTCAGCATCTTACCGCCGACGAGCCCTTAACTGTGGTGGTGGAATATTTTATCGAAAACAAACTCGGCTGCTTGCCCGTTGTCGATGTTGATAAAAAGGTACTCGGTATCGTCACTTCATCCGACTTTATTAAGCTGTGCCGTACCCTGCTGCAACAGCAAGCGTAACGTTTTACGCTCCTTTTATTCTATGTCAGCCTTTTACTACGTAAAGGCTGGCGTTGTATTTTTTATAAACTGTATTTTCTATAAAAGAAAGGATTCCCTTGGCTAAATTACTCTCCCAGGAACAATTTATTCGCGCCTATGAATGCGCAGAATTTGGCTGTTTTGCCAATCAACAACAACTCGCCAAATTACTCGCCAATCCCGATTACGACTTTTTACATCAAGACAGTACCTACTTTGGCAAAGCGGCGACACAAATCACCTGTATCAGTGACTTACAAAGTATGGAGGAATTGCATTTTGTCGCGGCCAACTTGAATTGGGATAACGATGATCCCGACATGGTCAGGGCGATTATCGAACATCCACTCTGCGACGCAGGTACCGCCTTATTACTCTACTGGTACGGACAAGGCTTTTATTACTCCACGCCAGAGACGCTCGATACACCTTTTGGACAGCTATTCAAAACCATAACCGATAGATTTGTTGCGCGCGGCTATGCCAGTTATAAAATCCATTTTGACCCGATTAAAGAATGTTTTATGCCCTCATTAGAAGACGTTCTTACTAGAGGATGCCAAATTCCAGGGGCTATTTTTGCCCCTTATAGCACTATGGAAATCGAAACCTATGAAGGGCACCCAAGGTATCTACAATTTAAAAATGAACTGCTGAAATCGGGTAAATGGGGCAAACAATAAGCGTTGATCTTTTGATATCAGAACAGTTTAAGCTGGGGTTACTGGCGGAATACGCGTAAAACGCTGCCAGCGGCACGAGCGCCAGCGATACACCATAATCAGGCCGCGGATCCATTCATCTGCCGCAACGGCAAGCCATGCTGCAAGCACGCCGTAACCTAAATGCAAGCCAAAGAACCATGCCAATAGCACGCCAATGCCCCACATGCTAAAGAGGCCAACCCGCACAGGGAACGCCACATCACCCGCGCCTTTTAATGCCGAAATTATCACCAGATTAAATACTCGCCCTGTTTCGAGCGCGATTGAACCTGCCAGCAATAACGCTGTTAGTTGGATGACTTCTTCGTTTTCACTTAGCCAGCCAACAATAGTGAATCGCTGCCAGTAGAATACTAAGACGATACCAAGGGAAACCATAAAGCCCACCAAACAGTAACGCTGCACCCGAGTGGTGATTTCATCGAACCATTGTTTACCCACATAATATCCGGTCTGGATTTGCGTCGCCTGCCCAAGTGCGACTGCAAAACAATAGATAAAACGGCTAATGTTCAAGCCATAGGTGTAGGCCGTGAGCGATAAAGTGCCCATCTGGCTGATAAAGTAGATGATGGTCATCTGAGCCACATTGTAAGACAGCATCTCGCCAGCATTGAGCAGGCCAATACGCATCACACTCCAATAAGTGCTGCGCGGTAAGAGCTTAAGTCTTTGCAGTGGCAGCGGGATTTGCTTATGCCGGATCACCATCAGCATGATAAACGCACCGATGATCTGGCTGGTCACTGTCGATATCGCCACTCCTGTTACCCCATAAACAGGTAAACCAAAGGGTGAATACAGGGCAATATAATTACCGATCACGTTCATTAAGCCCGTGCTCGAGGTCACTAACATGGCCGAGCGGGTAAAACCGTAACTACGCAAAATAGCGGCGAAGGCAATGTTCATCACTAGCCCTATGCTCAAGCTGCCGCAAATCACCAAATAGTCATATCCAAAACCAGCCACATCGTGCTCAAGTGCAAATAAGCCGATAATGCCCTTAGCACCAAAGAACATAGATGCGCCCATGACCAAGGCTAATACCAAACTCAATACGACACTCGCCACCCCGATATCGACAGCCTGCTGCGGTTGGCCTGCCCCATTGCTTTGGCTAATCAAAATACTTGCGCCCGTACTCACCATCATGGACATGACCATCATGAAGAACATCAACTGAGTCGTGAGTCCCACTGCGGCAACCGCATTATCGGAATAATGGCTCAGCATAAAGATATCGCTGATCCCAAGCAGAGATTGCAGCAAGGTCTCGATAAAAATCGGCCACGTCAGGGCAACTATGCCCATACGCTGTTGCAATGTTTTGGGTGCTTTTGCCACGAAAGATTCCTGCAAATAGAGAACGAATAACGAGTGTGGTCGCTGGCTCAATGTGTCGCTCAAACAGCATCTTGGCAACCTATATTTTAGCCAAGAGACTGAAACCCACTTTCACAAATAGACATCAAAGTGCTATCGAACGCACAATCAGGCGGACATTTAAGCGCATTAAGCCTGACAGTCAATTAAGTTGGTAATTTTCTTACAAGACACCCTACAACTCAATCTGTAATAGTGAAAAAGATGCCGACTGCAACCGTATTCATTACTGAGTTAATACCAAAGTTAATTTCCGCAATCATGATAGAGCTCATGGCTGAGTGTGAATCTAGGCTACCAATTCAATTAAGCTGCCGATAAACTCAGCCCATTGCAGAACAGCCGAGCGCACTAAAAATTGAGGGAGTATTAAATGAGCCAACTCTATTTAGAAGAGGGAATTAAACAATTGGTTAGCGAGTTTATCGCGGCGGGTTGCCCATCGGTGCGAGAGCAAACCATTGAGCAACGTAGGCAAGGTTATATCGCCAGCACTGTACTCGCAGGTGAGCCTGAAGAGGTGTTCGAGGTTAGATCTATTTCCATCGAGGGGGCAGAATTAACTCTGTTTAAACCCTCGGCGGCAGACAATTTACCTATCGTCATTTACTACCATGGTGGCTGTTTTATCAGTGGCGGCGTTGAAACCCACAATCAACAACTGCGAAAACTCGCCAATGATTCTGGCGCACTGGTGATCGCCGTTCGCTATCGCCTCGCCCCAGAACATGTTTATCCCGCAGCCCACGACGATGCCTGCCATGCCGCAGAAGTCATCTATCAACATTGCCACCAATGGGGCGGTGATAACACCAAAATCACCCTAATGGGCGACAGCGCCGGCGGCCATTTAGCCCTAGTCACTTGCCTGCGTTTAAAAGCCAAAGGGCAATGGTTGCCACACAAACAAGTGCTTATCTATCCTATGCTCGATGCCACCGCGAAGAGCCAAAGCTATAGCGACAATGGCGAGAAATACATCATCACCCGCGACACCTTGCTCACAGGTTTCGATCTGTATTTAGATTGGCACCCCAGAACCGATGCAGAAGCCAGTCCACTACGCCGTGATGACTTAGCAGGCTTACCCGAAACCCATATCATCACCGCCGAATTCGATCCGCTCGTCGATGAAGGTGAACAGCTATTTAGGAATCTATTAGAGGCTGGCGTCAATGCCCACTGCCGTCGTTATCTTGGCGTCATCCATGGTTTCTTCCAACTCTCGGGCGTGAGCCGTTCCGCTCGGGATGCCATGGTGCAGGTGACTAATATAGTGAAGAGAGCCTAACGTCATACTTGATGATTAATTCATTCATAAAAAAGGCTTTCTATCAAGATAGAAAGCCTTTTTTAACCGTTTGATATTTAAATTTAAACGGTTTTCTTTCGATACGCCAAGAACAACAAGACTATACCTACGGCTAAAAACGGTAAGCTCAGAAGTTGTCCCGCACTTAAGAAAGTTTCAGAGTAAGCCGCTTGGCTAACTTTAATCGACTCAATCGCAATTCGCGCACTAAACACCGATACCAGAAACAGGCCGAAAATAGCCCCATGTCTTTGTTTAATCTGCGTGTATTGATACAAAGCATACAGACCAATAAAGATAGCTAAATAAGCGAAAGCCTCATAGAGCTGTGCTGGATGTCTTGGCAACATGTCGACACGGGCAAATATAATGCCCCAAGGTTGAGCCGTAGGATCGCCTAAAATTTCTGAGTTGGCAAAGTTTGCCATACGCACAAAAAAGCCAAAAATGGCGGTGGCGATAGCGAGTCTGTCCAACAAAAACAGGAAGGGTAGCTTCACTTTACGTTGGTAATAATACAAGGCCAGAATCGCGCCTAAACCACCACCGTGGCTGGCAAGTCCGCCTTCCCAAATCGCCAAGATCTTAAGCGGATGAGCAAAGTAATAAGTCGGATCGTAGAACATACAATGGGCCAAACGCGCGCCCACAATAATGCCAACCACACAATAAATCAGTAAATTATCAAGGGACTCAAGATCGAGATTTTCCTTGATATAAATCCGCTTCATCACCTGAAAACCAGCAGTAATAGCAAGAGCAAACAGGACTCCATACCAATGTATTTTTAGTCCCATAAACGAGATTAATACAGGATCGAGCTCCCACACTAAGTGTTCCAAATTCAATTACTCCATAACACTTGGTACATAGAGGTACGCCAAAAAGCATGTTTTACGTGGTTAAACGCCAATAGACAAGCCTTGTCGCGGGGATATCTTACTATTGAGTCAAATTTAATGACTCAGAGCGACCTTGGTTTTGCCGAATGAGGCAATGCCAACCAAGTTACCATTTAACAAATCAACTAGCTAAATTTAACTGACTTTAGCCCCCCCCTAACGGCTCAGACGTTGGATGATGTCACTATGCTGTGGATATTGGGCTAACAAAGTTTGTTGGCTAAACAGCTCAAAATCATCAAAGGTAAAACCAGGCGATACCATGCAGCCCACTAATGAAAAACCATCTTGATTCATGGCTGAACCAAAGATACAGCCCTTAGGGACTAAAAACTGTGGCCGCTCGCCCGCAGCTAAATTAAGCCCTAATTGCGCCGTCGTGAGCACCCCATCAGGATCAATCATGTAAATCGTCAGCGATTGCCCCGCATGGAAATACCACATTTCATCAGCTGTCAGACGATGGAAATGGGAAACCTCTCCCGTACGCAGCAAAAAATAGATACTGCTCCATAATGCCCGAGTCTGATCAAATACCGTTTCTGAACGATAGGATGAGCGGTAATAACCGCCTTCAACATGCTGCTCTAGCGCTAAATGTTCAATAAAATCATCTGCAGTATGCATTATAAATCCCTGTGTAAAATTAAAACCACAATTAAGGCCCTAGATTCTACTCGAAAATCATCTGTCCACTAAACACCGCAATGAAGCTTTTTGAACATAAGCACAAACGCTAAAGTTCAAGACATCACGACTGACTCGATACGATCGCAGGACTTAGGTTTTAAGCCTCAACAGGGATACAACTCTGCGCCATCGAACGCTCTGATGCCTTGGTAAAATCGCGACGACAAATAAATTGTACGGCATATTGTTATGGTTTGTTGTTACCCACAAAAGCGGCTAAATTGTAATGAGTTCGCAGGATGCATTCGCGGCTAAAGCGCCAAAGAGTAGTTTATCTATGATAACTTGGACACGCGGACTTAAGGTTGGGTGATTTTCCACAGGGATTTTAATCGATGATCAAAATAGAAGAAATGGCTTTAGTCCTTGATGCACTTCCTGATCCTACTTTTGTTCTGTCAAAAAGTGGTAAATACATTGCCGTCTTCGGTGGTAAAGATGACCGTTATTACCACGATGGTAGTGGTCTAATCGGCTTGTATCTTAGCGATGTGTTAAAGGCTGACAAACTCAATTACTTTTTACAGGTTATCGAAAGTGCATTAACCAGCCGAAAATTACTGATCGAAGAATATGAATTGAGCAATAAAGATGTCAAAGGCTTACCCGATATAGGCCCTGAACAACCCATTTGGTTTGAGGGACGCATTCAAGCACTAGACTTTCTGGTTGATAATGAGCCTGTGGTGCTTTGGGTCGCCAGTAATATTTCCAAACGGCATGAGCTTGAACTGCAACTACGTCAGCTAAGCGATACCGATCAGCTGACAGGGCTGTATAACCGTCGCCGCTTAGAACGTGATTTAACCTTTCAATTCGATATATTTCAGCGCCACCGTATTCCCACCTCAATCTTGATCCTCGATTTAGACCATTTAAAGTCCATCAATGATCAGTTGGGTCATTATGCTGGCGATCAAATCATCATCGCGGTTGCCGAAACCTGCCGAACTCAATTTAGAAAAACCGATAGCGCGTATCGTTTTGGTGGCGATGAATTTGTGATTGCCCTACCTGGGGTAGAGCATTCGCAAGCGGTTGAATTTGCAGAATACCTCTGCGATTGCTTTTACACTGAGCTGCAAAAATATGCGGTCAATGGCTTGTTTGCTACCGTAAGCATTGGAGTCGCTTCTATCGAACCATTGGATAAGTCCTATGAAGAAACGCTTAAGCGGGCTGATGCCGCCTTGTATCAAGCTAAACGTAACGGCAAAAATCGAGTTATATCAAATACAGCCTAAGCGGGCTGAACATTTCAAACCACACATAGCAATAACAAGCGTCCTTAATAAGTGATAGCCACAAGTGCTCATAAGAAGCGAGAATCAAAAGAGCAACAAACAAAAAAGCGAACCAAAAGGTTCGCTTTTAAACACATTAAGCTAATGCCAAATAACAGAATTAATTCAGGTTTTTCGCAGCTTTACGGGCTTGATGCAGCTTCTTATAGCTTTCAATCAATCTTAAATGCGGCTCAATGCCTTCGAGCTGCATGCTGGTCTTAGTTAAACCATAAAAACGCACTTTACCTGTGATTGAGCCAACGACGTTGTCCATCACTTCTTTACCGAACATACGGTTGAAGTTATGGATAAAATCATCAAGTTCTAACTCTTCATCTAAGGTCACTTCCAGCACAGCATTCATGGCTTGGTAGAACAGGCCACGTTTAACGGTATTGTCGTTAAACTGTAGGAACTCACCGACCAGCTCAATCGCGTCTTCGTGTGCACCGAGTGCCAAATAAATCAGGATCTTAAGCTCAATAATCGTCAGTTTTCCCCACACGGTATTTTCATCAAATACAATGCCGATTAAGGTGCGAATATCCGTGTAGTTATCGAGTTGGCTTTCTTCTAAACGGTTGACCAAATTAGCCAATTGCTTAGTGCTTAACGAATGTAGATTTAAGATATCTTCACGGTACGCCAGCGCCTTATTGGTGTTATCCCAAATCAAGTCATCAACTGGATAAATCTCAGAATAATCAGGAACTAAAATACGACACGCCGATGCGCCTAAATCGGTAAACTCGGCGATATACACCTCTTTACCTAACGCTTCTAAGATCCCAAACAGGCCGTCGGCTTCTTCTTCGCTGGTGCCAGAAAAATCCCATTCGCAGAATTCATAATCAAATTTACTGCTAAAGAAGCGCCATGAAATCACTCCTGTTGAATCAATAAAGTGCTCAACAAAGTTTTCTGGCTCGCTGACCGCCATGCTGTTAAAGGTCGGTTTTGGCACATCGTTTAAGCCTTCAAAGCTACGGCCTTGCAGCAATTCAGTTAGGCTGCGCTCTAACGCCACTTCAAAGCTTGGGTGCGCGCCAAAGGAGGCAAATACGCCACCCGTTTTCGGGTTCATCAGGGTGACGCACATCACAGGGAACTGGCCGCCGAGTGAGGCATCTTTGACCACAACCGGGAAACCTTGCTCTTCTAAGCCGTTAATGCCTGCGAGGATGCTTGGGTACTTTTCTAGTACAGACATGGGCACATCGGGCAGGACAATTTCTTGCTCAATGATTTGGCGTTTTACAGCGCGCTCAAAAATCTCTGATAAGCACTGCACATGGGCTTCTTGCAGGTTATTACCCGCACTCATGCCATTGCTTAAGAACAAGTTTTCAATCAGGTTCGACGGGAAGTAAACCGTTTCACCGTCAGATTTACGAGTATAAGGAATCGCACAGATACCGCGCTTAATATTGCCCGAATTAGTATCAATCAAGTGCGAGCCGCACAGCTCGTCGTCTGGGTTATAAATCTCTAAGCAATAGTCATCGAGAATACCCGCTGGCAGCGCATCGTCTTCCTCTAACGCAAACCACTTTTCATTGGGATAATGCACAAATTCGCTATTGGCGATTTCGGTACCAAAGAATTGATCATTATAGAAAAAGTTGTTATTCAGACGCTCAATAAACTCGCCGAGTGCCGAGCACAGCGCGCTTTCTTTGGTCGCGCCTTTACCATTGGTGAAACACATTGGCGAAGCGGCGTCACGAATGTGCAGTGACCACACGTTCGGCACTATGTTACGCCATGATGAGATCTCTATCTTCATTCCAAGATCGGCGAGCATGCCCGTCATATTGGCAATGGTTTGCTCCAGCGGCAGATCTTTACCCAGAATAAAGGTGCTCGATGCGCCATTAGGCTGACCCATCAACATGGCATTGGCGTCTGAATCTAGGTTCTCAACGGTTTCAATTTTAAATTCTGGGCCAGTTTGCACCACTTTTTTAACGGTACAACGGTCAATCGAGCGCAAAATACCTTCGCGATCTTTCTCCGAAATATCTTCGGGTAACTCAACTTGAATTTGGAAAATCTGGTTGTAGCGATCTTCTGGATCGACAATATTGTTCTGCGACAGTCTAATGTTATCCGTTGGAATATCACGGGCTTTGCAATATACCTTCACGAAATAGGCCGCACACAGGGCTGACGACGCTAAGAAATAGTCAAACGGACTAGGGGCAGAACCATCACCTTTGTAGCGGATTGGCTGATCGGCGGTCACGGTAAAATCATCAAACTTGGCTTCAAGTCTAAGATTGTCGAGAAAATTAACTTTGATTTCCATTGAATATGATTTCCACTAAATATGCGAGTCTGTAGCAGCCCATCGACCAAGTCGCGTCATTGGTAATGAGTCATTAAGGGTGAATTATCGGTGTTTTTGGCCCATTAGTCTTGGGTTAATTATGTTAAAAACCATAATCAGGGCATTTACGGCTGAGCTTGACGGTTTGAATAGCAGGGTTAAGCGAGTACTTAGATTGAGTCTCAAGAAGGCGAGGAAACCAATGAGTCGCAGAGTAACACTCTGTGCAAAAACACATTATGGATGTTTTTCAGTTTCTCGCTTAACCAACAGAAAGGTTAAATACATCTTAGTCGGTAATGACAAGGCCATGCCAAAGGCGACACACATAGCGCTGATAATAATCCCTTGCACGCCCATCGCCTCAACAGTTTCATTAAAGTTATGTAAGTAGATGCCCAACGCAATAAGACAAATGCCTACAGTAATGCAGATTTTCAGCGTTAGGATCAACTTTTCATTCGTCACAACCCTGCCCTTACTGTTCGCCACTATCTCCACCAGCACATCAGCCTGCACCAACTCTAGCTAATTTTGCATCAATTTAAGCTAATATAGTGAACTCATTGGGCCCGTATAGTGTTGATAAAGATCAAAAGAAAGGCCTAGATTCACAGCATAGTTAACGACTTTGGAATAAATCAACAGCGCGCATTTTATCGATTTCCATTACATTTTTGTTAACTTAAACACTTAAGAATGCGGGAAATTAGCTATACTGCCCTGCAATAAAAGAGATGTTCATCATGGAGTCGTCAAGCATGTCTAATTTCAGCCTACGTAATAAATTACTGCTGTTGTCGTTATTCCCTTTAATTTTTACTTTGTTCGTACTCATGACAGTTTCTTACTATGTCGAAAAAGACGCCCTTGCAGATGAGGTGACGACCTTTAGAACTAAGCTCATCGGTGAACGTAAAACACAAATAAAAGAAGCCACCGAAATTGCCGCAGGAATAGTGCAGTATCAATTGTCTTTAAAAGAAAATGGCAATGTAAACCAAGCGCTACGTGATATCCGTTTTGGCAGTTCTGGTTACTTCTTTATTTACGACTCCCAAGGTAAAAACCTGTTCCATGCCGTCATGCCCAACCTCGAAGGGCAAAATAAAATTGATATGACAGATCCCCGCGGCACTAAAATCATTGTCGGTTTACTCGATGCCGCTAAAAAAGGGGACGGTAACTTCTCGTTCTACTTTCAAAAACCCAATACCAATGAGCAAATTGAAAAAATCGGTTACTCCATGATGATCCCTGGCACAGACTGGATGCTAGGCACGGGAGTCTATATCGATGATATCGACACTGTCGTTGAGGATTATCGTGCGACGGTCACTGAGCAGATGATCGAAAAATCCTATGCCATTCTGTTAATTGCGCTGTTACTCGCCGCGATTACTGTCGCTGTTATTCTGATCACTGCCCAACGTATGGTCGCGCCCATTAAAAATATGGCGAATAACTTAAACGATATCGCTAAAGGCGAAGGCGATTTAACCAAACGTCTTATTGTTAAAGGTGAAGATGAAATTGCACAATTAGGTCAATCCTTTAACCTGTTTGTCGATAAACTCCAAACCATCATAGGCGATGTGGCAAACGCGACGGCTAAAGTTAAAACCGCCGCCAACGCGATTCACGATCAAACCAAAGTCATGTCGAGCCAACTCATCAGCCATAACAATGAAACTGATCAAGTGGTTACCGCTATTACTGAAATGTCAGCCACCGCCAGCGAAGTAGCGCAAAATACCACGCAAGTGGCTGAAGCGACTCACGCTGCCACTGGCGATGTAGCCAATGCTCAGCGCTGCGTCGATGCTTCTTTAGAAGAAATTTCGGCACTCATGGCGCAAATCAACAATGCGGCGGGCAGTATTCAATCCTTGAGCGAACAGTCTAAAAAAATCAACAACGTGCTGTCAGTGATTGGCGGTATTGCTGAGCAAACTAACCTATTGGCATTAAATGCCGCCATCGAAGCTGCCCGCGCCGGAGAACAGGGCCGAGGCTTTGCCGTGGTGGCCGATGAAGTGCGTAACTTAGCGAGCCGAACGCAATCAAGCACTTTAGAAATCAACGAGATGCTAACTGAACTGCACAAGCTTGTGGCGCTAGCGGTGAAAACGATGGAAGAAAGTCAGCAAAGCTGCGTACGCTCGGTAGACTCTTCCCGTGCAATTTCTGAAAGCCTAGGCTCAGTGACATCGGCGGTCACGGCAATTAACGACATGAGCACCCAAATTGCGACTGCTGCCACGGAACAAAGCTCTGTAACCGAAGAAATCAACCGTAATGTGTTCGCCATCCAAGAGATTGTGAATGAGTTACTCCATTCCAGCGAAGATGCTGCCAGAGTCAGCCAGACCGTGTCGCAGGAAGGAATTAACTTAGGTAAGCTCGTCGGTCAGTTTAAGATTTAAAAATATTTTCAATGGGTTGCAAGCTAAATAAGACATCGCAACCCATTGGTTTGCTGAAAATGTAAGATAAGGTCTCAGCCTTGCTGAGGCCGGATGGCAGTGGAATTGAAGGATTGTGGATTGGAAGTTGAAGGCACAGCTTTTAATTTCAAAAAGTAAAACCTAAATCCCATTGCCTACGTATATAAGCCCAAATACCCAATCCAATAGAAATGGCCATGTTCTCAATATTTAAGAAAAATCCCTTAAAAAAATTAACTCAGCAATATAACGCCAAGCTTGAACAAGCTATGCATGCCCAGAGAAAAGGCGATATTAGATCCTACTCAATGCTGACCGCTGAAGCCGAGCAAATCGAAAATCAAATAAAAGTGTTAGAAACAACAAGCCATAAATAAACCTTCAAAGCAAAAACACTCAGCAGACAAACTACCAAGAGTCAGCTTGAAAACGTGCCAATCTGGCCTCTGTGACTGTGCATTGAGTCAATTGCATCAACTCACCTAAGGTAATCGCAGGATTGTCTGTGATAAGCCGAATCAGCTTAGCGTCTAATGGTTCAAGTTTGTCCGCATGTTGCAGCAAGGCTGACTCCAACTTTTTGATAAGATAACCAAACTGGCCATCTTTAGCTGTTAACTGCTGCGCCAGCAATGGCTCACTTTGTAAATGCGCACAGCAGGATTGGATCTTGATCGCCGCGCCAACCATGCACCAATTTCTCGAACGCCGCACACGCTTAAGCTCGCAATCATATTGAGCTGCAATCGCTTGAGCTTGTTTAACCGCCTCCCGCCCAATTCGATGAATCAGCGAGGGCAGCGAGATACTAATGTCGTCGTTCATAACGCTTGGTTCATCGCCGCTCTTTTATGCCTGCATGGGAAAAGCCTGCTCGACTTTACATTCAAATACAAAAATTCAATGCACGGCAGTGTACTCTGACTCACTTTATTCTAAAAGCTCCGCCCCCTGCCGGATAAGATTTGATGCGATGACGCTTTGATACCAATCGTATTAAATATCTGTTCATTCAGCGGGAGTTCAACGCGCTTTAGACAAGGCGAAGGCTTGAAGGCATAGTGGTGCTCTGTCGAAAGCCTTAAACGCAGTATAAAGCGTGTTGAAACCCGCCCTTCGGGAGCCTCACAGGCATCCCACTCCCGTGTTGCATTGACTTAAAAGGGAATGACCATTTCTGCGTCAATGCGCCTTGGATTGAAATGCCTGTGAGGCTCTGAACTGATTAGATATTTAATGTGATTGGTATGACTCATTAACCCACATATTTTGAGTGAGTTTCGCACCAAGTTTGTAGCTTATGTTGTAAATCGCGCAGCTTCTTTGGGTAATGGCTCTGCTTGGCATAAACCATATACAACTCATGTGGATAGCATTGCCATTGGGGAACGAGCAAAGTGAGTTTGTGCTGAGCGATATCCTCCTCTACCAAATAATAAGGCAGGCTAGCGATACCTGTACCACTCAAAGTAAGAAGATGTGTAGTGGCATAGTTTGAACTGCACAGTGCAGGCTCAAAAGTGAGCGTGAGACTGTCCCCCGCGAGTGGTTCAAACACCCACTGTGTTTCGCCCGAAGACAATAGACGATAATGGCGTAAATCATCAGGGTGACGAACTTCTGCGGCTGCGGAATGTGCGGGCGAAACCACTAAGACATGACGAATTCTGCCAAGATATCTGGCGATCAGATTATCGCTGTGCGCAATGCTTGTTCTTAAGGCGAGATCAAACTTACCGAACTCAACATCTTGAACATTCTGCTCAAAACACAGTTCGAGTTTCACTTGAGGATACGCAGCAATAAACTGAAGCAGCATAGGACTCAGCAATTTTTTGCCCAGTTCCGTTGGAGCTGTGAATTTTAAAGTGCCACAGGAGTCCTGCGTTAAATCCTGCACTAAACGTCCAGCTTCATTGGCCAGCCTCTCGATTTCGCAGGCTTTACCATATAACGCTTGCCCTGCTTCGGTCATTGATACTCGCCGCGTGGTTCGGTGGAGTAATTGACAACCCATTTCATCTTCAAGGGATTTAACATGGCGCGACACTAAGCCTTTAGATGCGCCGAGTTGTTCAGACGCAGCGCTAAAACTGTGCATTTTGGCAACCAGCATAAATGACTGCAGATGAGTGAGATTCATCAATTAAGCCTATTAACGAAACAATGTAGTGATTATATGCGCTTTTTCTATTTAATTAACCAGACTATCCTCAATTCGTATTCAATTTAGGAGCATGTCATGAAAATAGTCGTAGTGGGTGCATCAGGCACAATCGGACAAGCCATAGTCCGCTTATTTCATTCAACTCAGCATGAAGTTATTCAGGTAGGGCGAACAACGGGGGATGTCCTGATAGACATTCGGGATGAACATTCACTCCATCAAGGGCTAGAAAAAATCGGTAAAGTCGATGCAATGATTTCGGCCATGGGTGATGTCGTGTTTAAACCCTTTAACGCTATGACTCAAGCAGACTGGTATACAGGGCTCCAAAGTAAGTTATTGGGGCAAATACAGTTAGTGCAAATAGGTAGCCAATACCTCAACGCTGGGGGCAGTTTTACACTGACCAGTGGCATTATTGCCGATGTCCCAGTAAAAGATGGCATCAGTGCCGCCACAATCAATGGCGCACTTGAGCATTTTGTTACCGCCGTCGCGGGTGAATTACCTGCGCAGCAGCGGATAAACATTGTCAGCCCAACGGTATTAAGCGAGTCATTAGCGAGCTATCAGGACTATTTTCCCGGTTTTAGTGCAATCAATGCCGACATATTAGCCAAGGTTTATTTGCGCTCAGTCATGGGCAGAGAAAACGGCCGAGTGCTGAAAGCCTTTTCCAGCTGCGGCACAGTGTCTTAACAGCAGTGTCCTAACAGCAGTGTCCTAACAGGACAACCTAACCTTGTAACGCAAGGCGCGTAATCAGTCACTGTTAAAGTCTTGAGCGTTGCGCTGGGATTGCCTACAATAGCGCACGCTTTTTCACTATAGACAACGACAGATCACGACCATGACCGACACAACATCATTACCTGCTTTACCGGATCGCCTTTCCGTTAACCCACGCAGCCCACACCATGTGGCAGAAATTTTCGAGCACGATATCGGTATTAAGCTCAACGGCAAAGAGCGTTTTGATGTCGAAGAATATTGCATCAGTGAAGGTTGGGTAAAAGTGCCAAGCAAATCCTTAGACCGTCGCGGCCAACCTCTTTTGCTCACAGTAAAAGGCACAGTTGAAGCCTTTTATCGTTAAGCTTTAGCGCAAAGAGCAGGATCATAACAACGGCCAATCTAATTGGCCGTTTTTGTTTGCCCAGCAGCAAGTGATACTAACTCAATACTACTTGCTGAAACTGCACCAGTGTACTGGCCTACTATTCGGAACAGCTATTTAGTCGATTTTTGGCGAAATGGATTAAATCAAATAGCATTATGCATGCCTACTTATTTGAATATCATCAAGTTTATTTGGGGATTCGCTAGAGAAAGCGTTAGAGAGAGGAGAAATAGTTGATGTCTCGGTAACTCCAATATATAAAGGTCCTTCCAGAATATCGGCAGGTATAACAGTAAATGCTCAAGATAGTGATGGTTTCTTTGAAAGCATTGCTCTTCTTAATCCTCGTGGAATGTAGATCATGACCCTATCAGTATTAAATAGCATTTTAACTCCCCCTAACTTCCCTAATGAATCTGGGATTGGTAAAGTTTGGCCTTCTATAGATGAAGGTCTTAGTTTTCCCAGGGATTACATTGCGTTTATTAATCGTTATGGCACAGGAAGAATTGCCGATTTTATAGCGATATTCAATCCATTTACTACGAATTGTGACCTTGATTTTTTTGAGCAGAAGAAATCAATCATTGAGGATTTCAATTACCTTAATAATGAAGACCCAGAGTATTTTAAATATAACCTCTATCCAGAAATTAATGGCCTTTTACCAATAGGCGTAACGGATAATGGTGATTGCATATTTTGGGTTGTTTCCGATCTAAAAGACAGTGAGACATGGGGCACTGCAATAATCGCATCTAGATCGCCAGATGTAGAATATTTTGATGAAAATATAACCTCTCTATTGACTGGTTTATTGTTAAGAAAAATAAGATCAGGATCATTACCTAATAGTTTCCCTCCTAAAAATGTTACCTTTGAAAAAATTTAAACAAAAAATAAATGGTCATCCGCAATAAATCATGGACCGCCACGGCCAACCACTGCTACTCACAGTAAAAGGCACAGTTGAAGCCTTT
This sequence comes from Shewanella sp. SM29, assembly GCF_025654245.1. Lineage (NCBI taxonomy): Bacteria > Pseudomonadati > Pseudomonadota > Gammaproteobacteria > Alteromonadales > Shewanellaceae > Shewanella > Shewanella sp. SM29. Next base: position 36,663 of record NZ_JAKKRN010000013.1, on the reverse strand, counting down.
TATCGTTAAGCCTTAGCGCAAAGAGCCGGATCATAAAATGAGTAAAGGCTAGCCGTGGGAACCCTAGCTAGCCTTAGATAACAAACACAGTCTTCCTTAGGTTATTGTTTGCGCACTAGTTTATCCGCAAGATAGTCAGCTAATTCAGCAAGAGGGATATGAGTCATCACACCGTCTTTGCGGCACTTAACTGACACACACTTCTCGGCCTCTTCTTTATCCCCAACCGTTAAGATATAAGGCACTTTTTGCTTGTGAAAGCGTTTCATTTTGCGGGCAACTGAGTTTTGACTGATATCAACCAACACTCGCATGTCTCGTGCTAAACATAGTGCGGCTAACTGACGGACAAATTGGCTGTTTGACTCATTTACAGAGGCAATAGCAACAGGTACAGGATGTAACCAAACAGGAAGGTTACCCTGTGAGACTTCCAAGAGAATCCCCAACCAACGCTCGATAGAGCCATACATAGCTTGGTGCATAATCACTGGCCGTTCGAATTCACCTTGCTCATTTGTGTACTGAACATCGAATCTTTCAGGCAAATTAAAATCAAACTGGATAGTGCCACACTGCCAGCGTCTTCCCATAGAATCTGTCAGTGACAGTTCAATTTTGGGACCATAAAAAGCCCCTTCACCAGCTTGATACTCAGCATCAAAGCCCTCAATCTGGCAGGCTGAATCCAATAGCTTTTGTGCTCGGCACCATTGCTCATCGCTGCCTAATGCCTTCTCAGGTTTAGTCGATATTTTTACGTCTAAATTATGGTAGCCGTAATCACCATAAACCTGCTTTGCACGCTGGAGAAAACCACGTATCTCCTCCTCTGCCTGAGACCAACAGCAAAAAACATGGGCATCATCCTGAGTGAACTGGCGTGCGCGCAGGCAACCATTTAACGAACCGGAGGATTCATTACGGTGCACCAAGCCAAACTCAAATAGCCGCAGAGGCAAATCTCTATGGCTATGTACTCCGCGCTTAAACAGCAAAATATGGGCAGGACAAGACATGGGTTTTAAAACATATTCATCGATGTTTTCCTTTCCGCCACCGAAAAACATGTTCTCTGCAAACATGTCCATATGCCCAGACGTTTGCCATAACTCCTTCTTCATAAAAACAGGCGTGTTCACCTCTTCAAAACCATTTCTACGGTACACGCGCCTCATGTGCTCTTGAATATCTCGAAATAATGCCCAGCCATTAGGGTGCCAAAAAATCATGCCCGGCGCCTGTGGTTCAGAGTGAAATAGGTCAAGTTGTTCTGCAATTTCGCGATGTGTTTTCATCATTCTCTCCTGAGTAAAATCTGAGTAAAATCTGAGCGAAATACAAAACCAAGGTATAAAAAAACCCTCTGGCGATTTCGCTCAGAGGGTTTTTTTAAAGACGCAAAAAACTACCCCCCGAGAATTCTCGTGGTGGTAGTGGTGGTGTTAATTGCGCTTACGTATATTTTTTTCATGCGCCAGTAATAACAAATCATCCCTATCGCAGCAAGCATTTTGTTTATAAAAAAATAAATGGCAGACAAAATAAAGACAAAATAAATGGCCATCCATAATGAATTATTAGACCGTCGCGGCCAACCTCTTTTGCTCACAGTAAAAGGCACAGTTGAAGCCTTTTATCGTTAAGCTGTAGCGCAAAGAGCGGGATCATAACAACGGCCAATTAATATTGGCCGTTTTTGTTTGCCTATTCTACTTCTGCGGCTAAACCATAGGCCTGGTAAATCTGTTTTACACGGCCCGATGCAGCCATATCAAGCAGCGCCCGATTAAGTTCATCGAAAATAGCAGCATGGGTAGAGTTACGGGACATACCAAAATAATGTTCGATCCGATTCGACTGACGGTAATCGGCATAGCTAAAACGATCGTAACCGAGCTGCTTGAAGGCATTCTCAATGGCGGCACGATCGAGCACCACCATAGTGTCAAAACGCCCCATGATAAACATGCGAGCCATGTTTTCATCATCGGTAGACTCAATTTTACGTAGCGCGGGATCCGTATTAAAACGCTCAAAATAAACTGTGCCCCGTTTAACCCCTACAGTAAGCTGATACAAATCCTCATAGGACTTAATCCGTCCTTCCTCGCCGGCTTTTACGAGAAACAAAATATCGCGAGTCTGAGTGCCGATAGGACCAAGAAACCGTACAAATGCCTCTCGCTCTTCGTCTCGTATCGTGCGCGGCACAATGTCGACCGTGCCTACCCGCAACTCATGAATGCTGCGAGCAAAAGGACGCGCGCTCCATTCGACGCGATAACCGACCTTAGCCGCCGCTTCCTCAAGAATATCCTTTAACGGACTCGTCATAGTATTAGTTCGCTCATCAAGCACCATCTCAGGAGGACGATGCCGAAAATCGGCACGCAACACGTTAGAAAAAGTAGCCGATTGCACCTCAGCGGCGACAATGATGCCCGCAAAAAAACCACAACCAAGTACACACAAAATTGCGTAAACAGAAGGCAACGAAACAAGGATACTTTTAAAATACATAGAGATACCCGCAAATTTATATGTTGCATTTAGCATAACTCAAAAAATCGAAAACTAAAGTGCATAAAACATTAAAATAAATGGCCATCCATAATGAATCCTTAGACCGTCGCGGCCAACCTCTTTTACTCGCAGTAAAAGGTACAGTTGAAACGTTTTATCGTTAAGATGTATGCGTACTGATAATATCGGTACGACTGTTGATGTAGTGGCTAACAAGATGTGATCACTACACTCAGAGACTCATTATTTTTGGCATAAAAGTACTAGCAGCTAACGGATATGTACTTAGCAAGTTACAATGACAATACTAAACAAGGATGTAATGATGAATTCGAATCAATTAATACTTATCGGGCTGGGTTTGGCGATTATCATTTTCGTGCCGCTACTCTTACGCATTTTCACTAATCTGCTTATCCCATCTTCAGATAATAACTATCGCTACCGTAAACAAGACGCCCTATTTTCCAGTGCTGAACGCTCCTTTCTCGGGATATTAGATCAAGCTGTAGGCGAACAATTCCGAGTTTTGGGCAAAGTACGTATCGCCGACGTTATCACCCCAGAAAAAGGCATGAACCGCAAACACTGGCAAATTGCCTTTAATAGAATTTCAGCCAAGCACTTCGATTACTTACTCTGCGACAAAAATACACTTGAAGTTATCGCCGCCATCGAACTCGACGATAAAAGCCATAAGCAAACACGTAATCAGCAACGCGACCTCCTCATCGAGCAAGCCTGCGAAAGCGCCAAACTGCCATTAATCCGCTTCAATGCCAAACGCAGCTATCAGCTAGAGCTTATTCGCAGCACTATACATGCAGCCTTACCAGCAAAAACTCACGCAGCTGAAGAGTCGCCAATCATACTGACCGCGGACTAAACATAAACTAAATCCATGAACACTACACATCCTGAGTTTGAGGATGTTAAGCTTGACTCGATTTTTTACCCTTATGCTGCTTTTTGAATTCATGTACATCATGTAAGCGGGCAGCGCTTACTCGTCTAACAGCGCTTGAGATTTAAAGCGGCCTTCCCCAAACGCACCTTTAATACTTGTCTTAACGATTGGCCTTGTGAGCAATTCCTTCAATAAAACAAAGCATAAGCTAGCTAATACTACTTAGCAGCTCATTCTACTCGGCGAGCAACACGTCAAGTAACATGATTTCACCACAGTTCAAAGTATCAGCATTATTCGGGCAATTTAAAAGCGGTGCTAAAAAATGCAAAAAGATGTGGCTTTACTGGCTTAAATTATAACTGACTCAATTTACTCATGGAGGTAAAGCAGCTTTGACTGGCTTACCTCCATATTATTGATTATTTAGAGATATATTTAACCAAAATATCTTACTCGCCGACTATTCGCCTGTTAATGACGATTAAAAAAACCTGTTTCAATAATCTTATCCGCAAAAACTTTATGCACGGCAGTCGTTGGATGAGTGATCCCCCAAAACAGATACTTATCAGAGCCATAGTAGGCACAATCTTTTGTTAAGCTGTGTGACAACAAATAATCCTTACTACTATCTCTATTGATATCTAAGCAAGCATCTGTGACATTAACAAAACCATACTCTTTAGGATTTTGAATAATTTCATCGAAGATAGAATGAGCATCAAACAACACTAGATCTATACCTTTTGCTTGATACAACAGAGCCTGCTGTTTAATAAAACCATTGAACTCTTCAATTTTTGATTTTATTTTTACAATGTTTTCTTGAGTAGAATACTTGAACTGTGGTGCGCGCGTAGCATCGGGCAACGTGAATAAAATAATATGCAGAGCTCCGCCTTCATCAACTAAACGTTTTAACCCATCACTTAAATTCTGACTCACATCTTTAACCTCACGATCATAATTCATAAAATCATTAAGTCCAATTTCAAGTGTAAATAACGTATTTGCAGGCTGGTAATTTTCAGCCTTTTTTAAATAATGAAAATAGGATTGTATTTGATGACCTAAACCGGGAATAATCTTATATTCATCAATACCTGCTGCCCCGCCAACAGACCAATTATACAGAGGAATATTCTGCGATTTAGCTAAATATTCCGGCCATACAAATCCATTAGAAAAATGACCTAAAAACCAAGAGTTAGGATTTGGAAATCGCCACTCAGAACCATTAAATAGATTTCCCGTATCAGACAAACTATCCCCAAATGCGATAATTTTGTTAATTTTATTCCCTTGATCCGCCTTATCTTGCGTCCAGATAGTCTGATTAAATGACAATTTTTCATTAGCAGCAAAGAAGGTAATGTCTGCGACTTCGTTGCTTGAAACGCCTAATGTATCGACACACCGTTGCATGATTTCATCTTGTGACGTCTCTGTATAAAACATATTTTTACCCGAAAGCTTATGTCTCCAAGCGCCTTGAATAGAATAATATTCATCACTGTCCTTTTGCTTTGCCCATCTATGTTCAGTTGCAGGATTATTATGCGTTTGATCTAATCTATACCAACAACGAATATAAGTATGACTGTGACCAGCTTCCAAATGGTTATCTGGACCATCTGTCTCATCTATATCATCTATCTCATCGATATCCGCAGATCTAAGCGTTTCCAATATGCTAGTTTGGCTCTCCATATCATCCTTAAACGTTTCATTAGCAGCCCAAGCAGCTGAAAAAGGTAGGGTTAATGAAAAAAATAATAAAGCCTTATTCATACATTTCCTTAACAAAAATAAAATCAACACATATAAATTGGCCATAAAGTTAAAATTGAGAAACCTAGTCATTCAACAGACTAATAAGTTTTTTCACAGCCAATATCAGAATAAATATTAAGTATGGGAGAATAATGATAAAAAACTCAAAAAAATATTATAATTAGTATGTTGACACTTAAAACTGGTCCGATGAGGAAGTATAAAATATCCTTACTACGGGCAGTTATTTACATTAAGTGATTAATCTTGTTTAACACTTGTGTAGATCTGCAAGTTTAGTAAGTAAAAAGAGCAGCATCTAAAAATGCGACGCGAGAAATGATGCCTATCAGATCTTTTCCCCAGAGTAACTTGTATACAAGTTGTTATTTAAAATACGTTTTTGTGATAAAGCGCATTGATTAAACCGTATAGAGCGGGTTAATGGGTGGCATGATTTACGCGACTATAAACCACAACATCTAAAGCCAGATAATAGCTTGCTTAACCGCCGTTCTATGTGCCACTGTCCTCGCCTCATCTTTAACATAGTAATATTCTTCTAATACATCTTCATCAAGAGTATCTAATAGCTCTAAGAATGGCATTATACGTGCTTGAAACAAGTTAATTTGGGTTTCCCTAGCAAGCTTAAGTTCCGAAGCATTTAGGTTCAAGGCTCGAATAGTCTCTTCAGCCCTATTAATCTTAACGTCATCGAGACCATCTTTAGTTTTTATTTTACCACTAGGTAAAAATTGGAAGTACTCCTCTGGGTCATCAATATCTGGTTTTAAAATCAAATTTGGATCATATTGGCGTGCTATCCCTCCTTCTAAAATTTGATCTTTATAATGCCCGCAGTGAGTTGTTGAAGAGCAGCATCCAAATAAGTTGCTCCATGTAAATGTTAACCCCCTATATCTAGGCTCTCCTTTGTGGTAAAAGTGCTCAATATGACCAGAGGCTTCTCCTTGAAATGCATCTGATTCACAATACGCACAGAACTTGTCTTGAAACTTATAAATTTCTGTCCAGACTTGAGCTTTTCGTCTCTTCTTATTCATATCCTCCCATGTATGAATGGTAGGTGAAAGGGTGGTTAAACAAACAGGAGAGCTTGCTAAAGAGCGATCGAGTCTCTTCATGTACCCTTCCTTTCATTCTTCTTTAGTTGAACTCGTTCTTTCATTTCAAAGATTTTTATTTTATTCACGCAATCAAGAATAACTGGATGCTCCTCTCCAAAATGAGAGTTTAGTTTTATTAATAACAATTCTGCTTCGCTTTTTCGACCTAACAATAAGAGTTCAGCAAAATGGTCAACTTGACGAGCTTCTTCTATATCAGGTACAGAGTCAGTCCCCATGATGTTACCTAAGATATCCGCACTTCTGACCCCCTTAGTTTGAAATTTAGGCGGTACAGATTGTATGTTCCCGTATTCATCCTGGATAAATTGTCTGATACATGATTTATCCACAGTTGACAAAATTTGCGGGCTATGAGTTGTTAAAATAAATTGAATATTTGGAAACGTCTTCGTAAGAGAAATAATTATTTCCTGTTGCCACTTGGGGTGAAGATGTAATTCCACTTCATCTATCAATACTATACCCTGCCCCAACAAAGGATCCTCTAAGGAAGGATTTAACATAATCAGTCGACGAGCTATATCAGCGATAACAGAGAGTAGAACATGTTGCCCTTGAGATGTTTGGAATATATTTACGACGACCCCATCAGTTTCAACTTTTAGTTCTACTCTACCAGAACTTTTGTCCACAAATATATCCGTAAACCCTGGAATAGTTGAAATTATTGCACTTTTTACTACATCTAAATTTTTGATATGAACTTCCCTATTCAGGAAGTCAGAATAGTGCTTTTCATATTCTAATTTTGCAGTAAGGAATATATCTAAAAGATCACTATCTTCTTTATCTGCTCCCGCTACAGTTAATGCATCAAGCCTCTTTTTAGCTGTTTCTAGTAACGCCTTCAAACCGTCTCCGGCAAGGTTATTAAGCATCATAAACCATTCAGAAAAATCGCTAAAATTCCCTGTTCCATCTATAGAGTTTTCATATGCATCAAACCTAGAGCCTGTAGAAACAGAAGATATTTTTTCGGGAGCAAATGTTTTATTAGACTTAATATTAGTTCTATTTACAGAGTAGCTAACTAAAATTGGAAGATTTTGCTCCGATTTATTATGAGTTAGATTGTAATCGTTTATAATTCTATACAACCCACCTAATTCTTCTAGTGCTTCTAACTCACTGTTTTTAGAGTCCTTTGCGCCCTTCGCTGTCTTACACAGAGAAGCTATATATTCTGAATGTTCACCAATTTTAATTTGAACGTTAACCTCAGAATATGTCCGTGAACTAATATTAACATCGAGATCAGTGACGAGTTTTCCTCGACCACCTTTTTTAACAATATTACTAGCAACCCAACTAATAGCTTTTGATATTCCATCAATTATTGTTGTTTTACCAGAGCCATTGTCACCAATGATTACGGTTAACTTATTATCAAATTTAACTTTTAAATGTTTAAATTTCCTAAAGTCAGAAAATGTTAAATTTGCTAAATGAACTTTATTATCTACAGACCTACTATTACCAAGTGAGGATGACTTATTAATCTCACGCTCACACTCTAACAAATATTTACTAGCTAATTCCGGATTATTTTCGATTATATAATCTAAACTCCCATCAGCACTCTTTTCACTGACTCCATTCTCAAACAATAAATATAACTTATAACCAGCTGAGACATCGCCCTTATTAAATCTTCTTTCCAAATCAGTAATATCTTTCTTACTTTTATTAACTTTATTATCTCTGACTTCTTTAGCTTCTTTAGCTTCTTTGTTCATTTTTCGCCTCGAAAATTTCTTTCATCACAGAGTTTGAATATTTTTTACTTAATGAATCTAAAAAAAGTGGCTCTACATGTTTTGCAAATGACAGAAGGCCTTGTAAATGCTTTATCTCGTCATCATCCAATTTTTTAAGCTTAAATTGGTGAACTTTATGTTTGATATACCTTTTACGCTCACGTCCGAGAGATAAAGTTCCATTATTAGTGATAGTTATACCCGTAACATGACGATTATGAGCTTTTGAAGAAAATGCAGTCTTACTTTGATTAATTGAAAAATCGCCAGAGAAATGCTCTTGTAGTAAATGTTCGACTTTTGAGGGAAGCGAGAACAGAATATCTTTCGAATTAGTAGAGAAAGTTAAATCGTCGGCATACCTGGTATAAGAAATTCTTTCCCCTTTACAGTATTTAGTAAGAGCTTCATCAAAATAGAACATGCAAAAATTAGATACCAGAGGTGAAGTTGGAGCCCCAACACTGAGTACTAACCTGCCTTTTAAATTCCAAAAAAGTAGCTTTTCAATCCATATTTGATCTGTTTTACAAGGTAAATCACCTGCTTTTGAACAAACATTCCAAAATAATGATGGTGTAATACTATTAAAAAAATTTTCTAAATCAAGCTTTAATAAGTAAGAGTGCTTTCGATGAGCTAAAGCATTATCTTTAATACTTTTTCCTCTTCTGTATGCCGTTGCACTATCGTGCACTGGTAGGGGTAAAAGTGACTCAAACTGTCGTTGATATTCTTTTAATTCTTTGGAAGGCTGCGCTATAACCCGAAAACCATGCTTTCGCTTTGGAATACGGTAAACCTTATACCGCTCTGGAGCTGAGTATAAAAAGCTCTCAACCTCACTCCTAGAGCTTCCAAGTTCTTGCGCTAATCGTTCAGTGAATGTCATCTTATCCTCATAAAAAAGCCCAAGGTAAAAAACCCTTGGGCTTAACTCTTTACTATAAGGTATGCGAGGTCTACGCATCCCAAAGGAGGAACGAGTTTGGGATGCGTAGACCTCGCATCGAAAACCGTTCAATAAATTTGAGTCTGGCTAATCACCCGACTAGACGAAATACGTCTTAAGCTAAAGAGCATTTTAATTTTACTTCAACCAATTTGGATACACAACCTACCTTTATCGGGTCAATTTAATGCAGAGTAGATAGAAGTAACACAAGGAGAGAAAAATATATTCAGCTTTTATGAAAAAAAGTTAGCCTCGCTAAACATTATTTGCTAAAAGACAGGACTGGCATAACTCTCCCCTCAACTGTTACACCAGATCAGGCATTGTTACACCAGTGACCTTCTAAAACATGGATGTTTTAGTAGAGCTTACAGGGATGTATTTACAGCGAGTCACTGGTGTAACAGTGCGAGAGCCTGCGGCAGGCAATTAGCAGCACAGTGCTATCAGCGACTTAAAAGTTAATTAGCGCCTTATGACAATCCACAACAAGATTTTAGGTAATAAAAAAGCGACCCCAAGGTCGCTTTTTAACGTTCATAATTGCGTTGCTGCCGAAGCTAACTCTTAGCAAGGGCTTGCTGTCGCAAGCCCAAACCAGTAATTACTCGTAGTCTGATAATGGTGCACACGAACACATCAAATTACGGTCGCCGTACACATCATCAATACGATTCACGGTTGGCCAGAACTTGTTAGTACGTACAGCTGCACTTGGGAACACGGCCACTTCGCGGCTGTATGGACGCGTATCGAACTCTGGATCCATGATATCGGCCATAGTGTGCGGTGCGTTGTGCAGCGGGTTGTTGTCCGCAGGCCATTCGCCCGATTCCACTTTGGCGATTTCAGCGCGGATTGACACCATAGCGTCGATGAAACGATCGAGTTCCACCTTAGACTCAGATTCCGTTGGCTCAATCATCAGGGTTCCCGCAACGGGGAAGCTCATGGTTGGCGCATGGAAACCGTAGTCATTCAAACGCTTAGCGATATCCATTTCGGTCACGCCTGAGGCTTCTTTCAGTGGACGTAGGTCGATAATACATTCGTGCGCGACGCGATCGTTACGGCCACGGAACAATACTGGGTAGTGTTCAGACAGCTTCTTCATCACATAGTTAGCGTTTAACAGCGCAGTTTGGGTCGACTTTTTCAGGCCCTTTGAACCAAGCAGCTTAATGTACATCCAGCTGATCGGCAGAATGCCCGCGCTACCGTAAGGTGCAGCCGATACGGCGCCGTTGTTGTCGCTCACGCGGCCCGGTTTAACCACAACGTGACCCGCAACGAATGGGGCTAAGTGTGATTTCACGCCGATTGGGCCCATACCTGGACCACCACCGCCGTGTGGAATCGCGAAGGTTTTGTGCAGGTTAAGGTGTGATACGTCGGCACCGATAAAGCCAGGAGACGTTAAGCCGACCTGAGCGTTCATGTTGGCGCCATCTAAATACACTTGACCGCCGTGCTGATGCACTATGTTGCAGATTTCGCGGATAGATTCTTCATACACACCGTGGGTCGATGGGTAAGTGATCATGATGCAAGACAGGTTTTCAGCCACTTCGGCAGCTTTCGTCTTCAGATCTTCTAAATCGACGTTACCTTGCTTATCACAGGCCGTCACCACCACTTGCATACCGGCTAATTGTGCCGATGCTGGGTTAGTACCGTGGGCAGATTGCGGGATCAAACAGATGTTTCTGTGCGCATCGCCGCGTGACTCATGGTATTTCTTGATGGCTAACAAGCCAGCGTATTCACCTTGAGCGCCAGAGTTAGGTTGGATACACACAGCGTCGTAGCCTGTAATGTTCACTAACCAAGTCGACAACTCTTCAATCAACTGAGTAAAGCCTTTGGCTTGATCCAGTGGGCTGAATGGGTGCATGTTGGCAAATTCAGGCCAGCTCACAGGGAGCATTTCAACCGCTGCGTTTAACTTCATGGTGCATGAGCCCAGTGAAATCATCGAGTAGTTAAGAGCTAAATCTTTGCTTTCGAGACGTTTGATATAACGCATCATCTCGGTTTCGCTTTGATAGCGATTGAAGGTTGGGTGACTTAAAATCGCATCTTGGCGCACGAGTGCCGCCGGAATCGATGGGCTACCTTGGCTCACGATTTGCGCGTCTAACGCGGCAACATCTAAACCATGGCCAGCACCTAAGATCACATCGAACAGGGCTTCGATATCTGTGCGTAATGTGGTTTCGTCTAAGCTCACGCCCACAATACCATCGGCATCGAAACGTAGATTCATTTCAGCAGCCAGTGCGCGTGCATTGACGGCAGCAACATCTAAGCCTTTGATGCTAACAGTATCAAACCAAGTGCTGTTGACTAAGTTCACGCCCTTCGCTTTTAAGCCTGCCGCTAAAATGTCGGCGAAACGGTGAATGCGTGATGCGATAGTTTTCAGGCCATCTGGGCCGTGGAATACGGCGTAGAAAGACGCCATATTCGCCAACAGAATTTGTGCAGTACAAATGTTTGAGTTGGCTTTTTCGCGGCGGATATGTTGCTCACGAGTTTGCATTGCCATACGCAGTGCGCGGTTACCACGGGCGTCTTTTGACACACCAATGATACGGCCAGGCATAGAACGTTTGTGCTCGTCACGGGCAACGAAGAAGGCCGCGTGTGGACCACCAAAGCCCATTGGCACGCCAAAACGCTGTGCACTACCAAATACCACATCGGCACCCATAGCGCCCGGTGATTTCAGTAATACCAAAGACATAATGTCGGCGGCGACAGTCACAACCACATTCTTCGCACGCAGAGTTGCGAATAATTCAGTGAAGTCAGTGATTTGACCGAAACGGTTAGTATATTGGAACAAAGCACCAAACAGCTCATGGTTAACGGCCTCAGATGCAGGGCCAACCACCACTTCAAAACCAAAACACTCAGCGCGGGTTTTCACTACGTCTAAGGTTTGCGGGAACACATCATCAGCAACGAAGAAAATATTGGCTTTTTTCGCTTTAGAAACGCGCTTTGCCAGCGCCATTGCTTCGGCAGCAGCAGTTGCTTCATCTAATAAAGAAGCAGAAGCCAAATCTAAACCCGTTAAGTCCATCGACACTTGTTGGAAGTTTAGAATGGCTTCTAAACGGCCTTGGGCGATTTCTGGCTGATATGGCGTGTAAGCCGTGTACCAACCTGGGTTTTCAAATACGTTACGCAGGATCACGTTTGGCACTTGAGTGCCGTAGTAACCCATGCCGATATAGCTCTTAAATACTTGGTTTTGTTTCGCTAAACCACGAATGTAAGCAATGCCTTCGGCTTCGCCGCAGGAATCACCAATGCTCAGATCTTGGCTTAAACGGATCGACTCAGGCACAATTTGCGCGGTCAGATCGTCCAGAGACTCAGCACCAACATAGTTCAGCATGGCTTGCTGTTGGCTGCTATCTGGGCCGATATGACGACGTAGGAATAAATCGTGCTGTTCTAACTGAGTGAGGGTTTGCTTGGTCATGATAAACCTTGTTCCAGATTTGCCGAAATTCAGAACTGTAGGGTACTGATTAACGGACTGTTGTTATGTCAATCTTGCGCTAAAACAAACGAAGCCCCTTAGGGCTTCGTTAGCGTCGACGATTATTCTTCGTCGATGACAGCTTGGTAGCCTTCAGCATCCAGCAGAGCGTCGACTTCTGATTCGTCAGAAGGCATTACGCGGAAGAACCAGCCTTCGCCGTAAGCACTGCTGTTAACGAGTTCTGGCGAATCTTCCAGCGCTTCGTTCACGGCAATCACTTCACCAGAAATGGGGGCATAAATGTCAGACGCCGCTTTTACTGATTCAGCTACAGCACAGTCTTCACCCGCAGTCACAGTGTCGCCAACTTCTGGGAGTTCAACGAAAACCATGTCACCTAACAGCTCTTGGGCGTGCTCAGTGATACCTACTGTGTAGCTACCGTCTTCTTCCTTGCGGATCCATTCGTGTGAAGAGGCGTATTTCAGTTCTGTCGGAATATTGCTCATTGTTCTTGTTCCTTGTTCCGTTTTTTTAAAATGCTTGTTTACCGTTGCGCACAAAGTTTGGCGCCACTACTCTAACAGCCACACGTTTTTTACGCATTTCGACTTCCGCAGTATCCCCAATCGAGCTAGGAACACGTGCCATCGCAATAGAATAGCCCAATGTTGGCGAGAAAGTCCCGCTGGTGATCACGCCTTGTTGCTCTACACCGGCTGCGTCGGTGAAAAATACTGGCATATCATGGCGTAACACGCCCTTTTCTTCCATCACTAGACCAACAAGTTTGCTGGTTCCGGCATCGCGAAGTGTTTCGAGGGCTTTACGGCCGATGAAGTCACGGTCGTTTGGTTCCCATGCAATAGTCCAGCCCATGTTGGCGGCTAATGGGTTGATGGTTTCGTCCATGTCTAAGCCGTAAAGGTTCATACCGGCTTCGAGACGCAGCGTGTCACGGGCACCGAGACCACAAGGTTTAACCCCTTGATCTAACAATGCTTGCCACAAGGCTTGGGCTTCATCTTCTGGGACGATAATTTCGTAGCCCGCTTCGCCAGTGTAACCCGTAGTCGCAATAAACAGTGAGCCAGCTTGCTTACCGAAGAAAGGTTTCATACCTTCGATGGCGGCGTTTTGCTCGGCACTGAACACGGCAGCGGCTTTCGCTTTTGCGTTAGGACCTTGAACGGCAATCATCGCCAGCTCAGGACGCTCAGTCACAGTGACATCAAAACCTTGGGATTGCTTGGCGATCCAAGCGAGATCTTTTTCGCGGGTCGCTGAGTTCACTACCACGCGGTAGTTAGTGTCAGTGAGATAATAAGTGATGAGGTCGTCGATGATACCGGCATTATCATCTAACATGCCGCTGTATAAGGCTTTACCTGGCACTTTAAGTCTAGCCACATCGTTCGCCAGCAACTTACGTAGAAATGCACCAGCGTCGCTACCTATCACATCAACCACAGTCATGTGGGATACGTCGAACATACCCGCGTCTTGACGCACAGCGTTGTGTTCTTCGATTTGTGAACCATAGTTGAGGGGCATATCCCAACCGTGGAAGTCGACCATCTTAGCGTTTGATTCTAAGTGCTTGTTAAACAGAATAGTTTTGTTAGCCATTGTTATCCCTTTTTGCGGCCTTTTTCAGGTCTCTGCCTAGTGTAGGGTGTAGATACTAGGGTCTAAAATGCGGCGAAATTATACCTTGCGTCACAAATTTGTATACAGGAGATTTTTCTAATCCGAAGCCATTGTCATTAGATTTTCTCATCTTCAACATGTAATTTTTTTACATGCGAAGGCCAGATTTGCGCACTATAGTACCAATGCGCTGATATTTTCAGCAATTCTGATCACATTAGCGCAACCTAGGCTAACGGCACAACTTAGGCAGTGCCGACTTATTGCCCATGGCCTGTTGTATGAACACTGTTTTCAGCCCAGCGACATTATCAACGAGATTTAATCCCAGATCGCGAATCGCCTTTTTGACTGGGTTTGAACCTTCGAATAGGCGTTTAAAGCCCTCCATCGCCGCGATCATCTCCATTGCATCGGCTTTGCGCCAACGTTCCAGTGCACGCAGCTGCGCATAATCGCCGATATCTTTACCCGCTTGCTGTAATTCGCTGATCACTTCGATAATGCTGGCCGCATCTAAAAAGCCGAGGTTCACCCCTTGGCCAGCCAGCGGATGAATAGTATGGGCAGCATCGCCTGCTAATACTAAACGGTGACGGGCAAAATGGCGGGCGTAGCGCATCCGTAATGGAAAAGCGTGGCGCTCGCTTTCCAGCTTGCAAATCCCTAAACGACCGTCGAAAGCCGCAGTTAAGTTGCGCTCAAATTGCACTTTGTCCATCGCCAATAATTCAGTGGCGCGCTCAGGCGGCACCGACCAGACGATAGAGCAGAGATTGTCTTCATACAGAGGTAAAAATGCTAGCGGGCCGTCCTGCAAAAACACTTGGCGGGCGGTGGCAAGGTGTGGCATTTCGGTACGAATAGTTGCGACGATTGCGTGGTGGCCGTAATCCCAGAATGTCAGCGGGATCTTGCATTGCTCGCGCACCCAAGAGTTGGCGCCATCGGCGGCTATCACAAGTGCAGCACTGACACTTTCTATGTCAGAATCGCCGCCATTGGCAAGGGTCAACCAAGCTTCGCGCTCACCAAAAGCAATGCGCTCTATGCGTTGGTTTTGAATATGGGTGATATTGTCAAACTCACTGGCGCGTTTGGCGAGGGCAAAGCTAATGGCATCGTTTTCGATAATCGCGCCGAGACTGGTTTCGCTGATGCTGTTGGCATCAAAGGCAATTTTACCGAAACCATCTTTATCCCATACCGACATTTTTTGATAAGGCGTGGCGCGGGAGGTGTCTAAATAACTCCATGCCCCTAAGTTTTCTAACAAGCGCTGGCTCGCCTTATTGATTGCACTCACCCGTAAACGCGGCTCGCCGCTCACGGCCTCAGTGTGGCCCGCATCGATAACGACAACATTCAGATCGGCCTGCGCCAATCCAATCGCGGTGGCGAGTCCCACCATGCCGCCACCCACAATGGCGATGTCATAGGCTTGTGAACTTAACATGGGTACATCCTTTTCGCGTTGCGATACCAGTAAATTACTGAGTTATTTCCAGCCCATTGCCTTTTGAGCGACGGGGGTTTTCAGTGGCGGAAACCAAGACAAAAGCCGTAATCCTAAGTTACGCCCCAGCGCCATCGGCCAATATTGGTTTGAAAAGCCACGGACTAAAAATTCGATATTTCGGATAGTGCTGTTTCTGTCGTGCTCGCGGGCATTAAGGTACGCATGGGTCACAGCGGCGGAGCCGATATCTTCGCCCTGAGCTAGCGCCGTTTGGATCACCTCAAGCAAACTCACCACATCCCTCAACCCTAGGTTAAACCCTTGTCCCGCAATCGGATGCAGTGTCTGCGCCGCATTGCCGATAAACACACATCTGTGATGAATTGGCCTTGGCATATAGGACAAATTAAGCGGATACGCATGGCGCGCGCTGACATCGATAAACGTGCCCGCACGATAACCAAAGGCCTGTTGCAGCGCCGCTAAAAACTCAGCCTTAGGCGCGTCTTGCATCTGTTTAGCCCGCACATCATCGAGCGCCCACACGAGAGAAAAGCGAGGTTGACCTTGGCTATCAGCCATAGGCAATAACGCTAATGGACCCGTTTGGGTAAAGCGCTCATAGGCCCAATGTTTGTGAGGCCTATTGGTTGGCAAATCGGCGGTTTGAATATTGGCAATAATGGCCGTTTGTTCGAAGGCCACTTGAGTCACGGGCAAATTAAAACTGCTGCGCACTTTGGATTGCAAACCATCGGCTGCGACCACAAGTTTGGCTTGAATTCGCTCGCCCGTATCGAGCACTAAGGTGTGACCTTCAACGGCGGGTTCTACTTGGGCAAGCTTGGCGGGGCAATAGAGTTTGACACTACTCTTATTCAACTCGTTAAACAGCACTTGGCCAACCCGTTCAAGCTCAACCACTTGGCCTAGGGCATCTAAATGAAACTGCGCCGCATTGAGTTCTGTCATGCCAAAGTGGCCGCGATCCGACACATGGATATTTTCAATCGCCGTGCCCAAATGGGCGAGCTTTTGCCATAAACCTAAACGGGATAATTCGAAAATAGAACCATGGGCGATAGCAATAGAGCGGGCATCGAATCCGGGGTGTTGCTTATCGGGAAGGTGCGCTTCGATTAAGGCGATAGAAAGTGGCCGAGCTGCGGATAAAGAAAGACGCGCGAGAGCTAACGCTAGGGTCGCCCCCGCCATCGCACCGCCTACAATCGCGATGTCGACGTGTTGAACTGAAGTATCCATGTGATTTGTGGCCGTCATGGGGATCTCATTCAAGCTTTGGCATAACACTAAGGCATGTAAACATAAAAGATGTAAACATCAATGCTATGCACTCAAAAATACCAGTGCTATGGACTCAAAGGCAGGTTTGCCCACCTTTGACATCTAATTAAGCCACTACTGTGTTAACTTATTGAACATTAAACAACCGCGGTAAATTAATGCACCACCGCAGTATCGTCAGCCTCGCCATGGGGAAGCTCAGGACCAAACTCCGAGTAACACATGATGGCTGCAATACGTACAAACTCGAGTAATTCAGTGTAAGCGGCTTCGGATTCTTCATCGTCGGCAACATCAAATTCCACTTGGGCAATTTCCGCCAAGTCTTTGATCACTTCACGTACTTCTGCCGAGGCTTGATTCAGTTTCGGCTGAATAATCGCCATGCCAGTCAAAAAACTCTGGGTCCACAGGGACAAGGCTTCAACACGTTGGCTGAGCGGCTCTTCTTCTTCGGGCAACAGCGGCATGAAACCAAATTCAAAATCCACTAAACGCGTCACTGAATCGTTAAACAAATCACACACTAATTGGTGCAACTGCGCTGGCAAAGGTTGACCATCGTTCATCAGGTCGAATAAAGGCTTGATCCAAGTGTCGCCAGTTTGCTCTACACCACCGCAGATTAAACCGACTAAAGCACCGTGAACTTCTACCGGATGCTGGCCGATTTCAGCCGCATCTAAGGCGAGTTTTAAGCTGTCGATACGTAACGAAGGAGGGGTTGCCATATCAGATCCCAATAAGATTTTTCCAGCAGCAATGCTAGCAGAGATAAAGACTTGAACCAATACTGAATCCCAATAATGGCGAAATCGGCCACGCCCTGATAAAAAACTATCCAACTGCTCACACAAACAGCAAACAAAACCGTCAAAGACCAATCCATTTGCGGCTTACCTTGCACTTTTAAGATCAGCCCTATATAGTCCGCCCTAAGAGGCTAACGAAAGGATCACCCGCGACATGAGTAACAGTGCTGTTGAAATTACCCTACTTGGGCGCACCTACTCTATCGCTTGCCCGAAAGGTCAAGAGGATGCCTTACGTACGGTAGCGTTGGGAGTTGAACAACAACTCAGTGCGTTAAAAACCCGAACCAATAGCCTAAGCCGTGAAGAAATTGCGATTATGGCGGCGCTGAATATTGGACACGAGTTGTTCCAAGAAAAGCAAAAAAATAAGCACTACATGCAACAGATGGACGACAGGATCAGCTTGCTGCAGTCGACCCTCGAAAGTGCCTTAGTTGAGCGTTCAACTAAATAGATTTAAACTGTGCACCTTAGTGATTTAACACTCATTGAGTTAAACCAACTGACGCACAGTGAATGGCTAAACTGGCTTATTTAAATAAACCAATGCTTTAGCGATTCAATACCGTTTTGCTCCC
This sequence comes from Shewanella sp. SM29, assembly GCF_025654245.1. NCBI lineage: Bacteria > Pseudomonadati > Pseudomonadota > Gammaproteobacteria > Alteromonadales > Shewanellaceae > Shewanella > Shewanella sp. SM29. The sequence continues at coordinate 18,285 of NZ_JAKKRN010000013.1, read as the reverse complement.
TGGGATGCATGCCAACTGGTAATGTCCCTGTGCCGATAATTTTGAAATTAGGGTGAATGCTTTACTGACATTGTGCATGCTCGGCTTGTACCGAGAAGCCTTAGGAGGTAATCATTTACCCGCCTTGAACCTACGGTTCAAGGGCTACACCGGTAGCGGCATTCTGGGGAGCATCTTAATTCTATGTCTACATCTTCCAAACTTTCTCATTTGAATGCCCAAAGCGACACGGCGAACCTTGCCGTAGAAGTCGCTGATGCCGTAGATGTTGCAAGCTATGCGGCAAATATCGCACTCCATACAAAAGAAAGCCGCAATCTGTTACGCAAAGCCATTCGCACCGCCCGTAAATCTCTCTCCGAAATAGAACAAACCCAAGCAAGTTTAAACGCCTGCCAGCGAATGCTCGATGCATTGCAGGCCAACAAAGCGCAACATGTGGCATTATATCTCACCCATGATGGCGAACTCGCCACGCCACCGCTTATCGCTGCGCTGTGGCAAATGGGCATAAACACCTATCTGCCTAGGTTACATCCCTTCAATGCCGGACAATTATTATTCCTGCATTACACCGCAGACACCCCCATGCAACCCAATCAATTCGGCATCTTAGAACCTAAATTAGATGTGCGCACCATTATCCCAGTGACAGAGTTAGATGTGGTTATCACGCCCTTAGTGGCTTTTGATTTAATGGGGAATCGCATGGGCATGGGCGGCGGCTATTACGATAGGACGCTGGCAAACTGGCAGCTTAAAGGTAAACCTTTGCCTATGGGTTACGCCCACAACTGTCAGCAAGTGACGAGTTTACCCTGCGAGTATTGGGATGTGCCTTTGCCATTTATCATCACTCCAAGTCGGGTACTGACATTTTAAGCCATTGGTTGTTTTCGAAAAATCAAATCACTATTGGCCACCATCCACTATTTTAAATGACGGCCACCATCGACATTATGGCAACGACCGCTGACGTAGCGGCTATTCAGCAGATATTCGACTAAGTCGATAATCTCCTCATTCCCCGCCTCTTTCGGCAACAGCGCTTTGGCTAAGGTTTTTTGCTGATAGGCAACGTCATCTCCTGCATTAAATAGGATCATCGCCGGCGCAATCGAATTCACTTTCACCTCGGGCGCAAATTTGGCGGCAAAGGATAGCGTCATATTGTGCAGCGCGGCTTTACTGGCGGCATAGGCGATATGCTTCTGACTGCCCTTCTCTGCCACATAGTCAGTAATATGAATCACATCGCTCGCACCGATTTCATCGCCAGCAGCGGCACGTAGCTGCGCCTCTAAGGCCAAGTTCAACTGATAGGGCACGCTCACATGCACTTGCATCATCCGCTGCAGCACTTGGCTCGGTGCAAAAGTGGCACTCTTGAAAGGCTCATTCTTTGTAAGCACAGGATCCGGCAGCCAGTCCGAGGCATTGTGAATAATGGCGCGAATTTGCGGCAGCTTAGCTAACTCATCAATCAAGGATCGCACTTGAGTATCGTCATAAAAATCACAGGGATACAGAGTCGCACCTAAGGCGTTCAGCTCATCTATGCTAGCGTAATGGCTGCGATAGGTACCAATCACCTGCTGACCTTGGGCGAGAAAATGTTTGGCTAAGGCGTAACCGATACGCTTACCCACGCCTGTGATTATGATGGGAGATGTCATACCTATCCTTTTGAGTCGTTATTGGTCAGGCTTTACCTTGTTCGCTTAAAAATCAGCAATCAAGTTAAACTGATGAATAACCAAGATGTTACTGCACTCATTTGAATTTAACCTAACAAAAAGCCCAATGAGATGCTGATCCGTTCTACAATCGCTTCGATCTAAAACCCTTTATTCTGCGTATAGGGTAGAAGAAAACCAAGCTTGAGTACTCACTTCAAGTATTGTGATCAAGTCATCAGAGGTAATACCGATGGAACTGCGGATTTTTTACGATGGAAATTGTCCATTATGTAGCGCCGAAATGCGTCAACTGAAAGCGCGCGATCCGAAGAACTTGATTGCGCTTGAGGATTTAAATGCGCCAGACTTTAGTAAGCGCTTCAGCCATATCGATAGAGACTACGCTAATACGATTCTCCATGGCGAAACCGCAACGGGCGAAGTGTTACTCGGGTTAGATGTCACTTGCAAAGCGTGGGCACTGACAGGAACACGCGCTTGGATCCAACTATTACGCCTGCCCGTGATTAAAACTGTGGCCGATTGGTGCTATCTCAGATTCGCAAAAAACAGATATCGCATCTCTTATTTACTGACGGGCAAAGCCCGCTGCGATGATAACTGCCAAATTCCCACTAAGCGCCGCTGATCGACTGAATTCGCCTGGTAAAATGTAAAACCCAGGCATAAAAAAACGGAGCTCAATGGCTCCGTTTTTAATTCGTCATAATCTAAAAAGATTATCCGAAAGATTATTTAACGAAATCAACGCCTAGTTTGATATCGCCTTTCAGCGTATCTAACATAGAATCACGAGCGTTAGCTTCGAATGCACTCACTTCACCGTAAGGCAGTACTTTTTCAATACCGTTTTTGCCTAACAGCACAGGTTGTGCGAAGAATTCAGCATGCTCGCTGCCGCCGTCAACATAGGCGCATTCAACGATGTTAGCTTCGCCTTGCAGACCACGAACCAGAGACAGACCGAAACGGCAAGCCGCTTGACCCATAGACAGAGTCGCGCTTCCGCCACCGGCTTTAGCTTCAACCACTTCTGTACCCGCGTTTTGGATGCGAGTCGTCAAACTTGCCACTTCTTCGTCAGTGAAAGTCGCGCCTTCAACTTGAGACAGTAATGGCAGAATAGTCACGCCGCTGTGGCCGCCGATCACATTCACTTTAACGTCAGCAACGTTCAGGCCTTTTAATTCGGCGATGAAAGTTTCAGAGCGGATCACGTCTAATGTCGTGATACCGAACAGACGGTTCTTATCGTAAACACCCGCTTTTTTCATCACTTCTGCAGCGATAGCTACGGTCGTGTTGACTGGGTTAGTGATAATGCCAACCAAAGCCGTAGGGCAAGTTGCCGCTACTTTTTCGATCAGGTTGCGAACGATACCCGCATTGATATTGAACAGATCAGAACGATCCATACCAGGCTTACGCGCAACACCAGCAGAAATTAGAACAACGTCAGCACCCACGAGGGCAGGCGTTGGATCTTCACCAGCAAAACCTTTGATTTCAACAGCAGTTGGAATGTGGCTCAAGTCAACCGCAACACCCGGAGTTACCGGTGCGATATCATATAGAGACAATTGTGAACCCGCAGGCAATTGAGTTTTTAACAGTAGGGCAAGAGCCTGGCCGATACCACCAGCAGCACCAAGTACAGCAACTTTCATAGTTATCTCCGTTATTTCTCGGATATGTGTGACATGGATCTAATTTGCGTTGGCGTCACATTACTGGAATGTCACAACAATTTCAATTATCCCTTAGTCGTGGGACAAAAGAATTCCGGAATAACGTAGAAGCAATGTAGAACAATTACTCAAATTGGGATTTTTACGCCCCCTACAAACGCTTAACCACTGGGGCTTAGTGAATTTTTATTCAACCAATCTGGTTATTTGTTGACAATTTTTCTAAAAATATTCAAAATGGGCCTGTTTTTTTGAATAACGAATAATAATATTATGCAAACGACCAAGAATCAGGATGACCTTGTTAGAATTTTTAAGTCGATTTTAAAAGAAGAGCGCTTTGGCTCTCAGAGTGAAATCGTCACCGCCTTGCAAGCTGAAGGCTTTGGTAATATTAACCAATCGAAAGTGTCACGCATGCTCAGCAAGTTCGGCGCAGTGCGGACTCGCAACGCTAAGCAAGAGATGGTGTATTGCTTACCAGCCGAATTAGGCGTACCCACCGCGGGTAGCCCACTGAAGAATTTGGTACTCGACGTCGATCACAATCAAGCTATGATCGTCGTGCGAACTAGCCCAGGTGCCGCGCAGCTGATTGCCCGTTTATTGGATTCTATCGGTAAACCAGAAGGCATTTTGGGTACGATTGCCGGTGATGACACTATCTTTATTTGCCCATCGAGCATCCAAGATATCGCCGATACCTTAGAAACCATCAAATCTTTATTCAATTACGCAGAATAAAAAAACAGGTCAGTGAGCTGACCTGTTCTATTTTATCTGTACATTTTGAAGTGCAATACCGCGCTGGTTATTTGGCCATTGTCCCGATTACGTTACACATTCCAGCACAATATCTAACTCACAATATCTAACTCAACTATAACGATATCAGTAAGCCACACTGATGCGCTGGTTTGGGTGAGTGCCCTTTTCGGCTTCATCTACCATGGCTTTTGCGTAATCGGTTACAGAGATACGGCTTTGACCATTAGCATCGGTAAAGAAGCTGTCGCCACCAAGACGGTACGGGCCTTCACTCTCACCGGGATAAATCTCAGCGGCTGGGCTCACAAAGGTCCAATTGATTGCCGTTTGCGCCGCACGGAATACCTGCAAAGCTTCACCCTGAGCTAACGCCTCATCTTTATATGCTGCTGGGAAATCTGGACTAGAGACCAGCGTCACACCCGGCGCCACTTCTAAACTCCCAGCACCACCGACCCACAATAAACGTGACACGTTAGCGTTAGGCAGCACATCCAGTAAATGCTGAACCGTACTCGCCACTAGACCATGATTTTGTTGGGCGCGGCCACCAACGGCGGCAATCACGACATCTACGCCAGCAAAGGTATCGGCGACCAATGGCTGCTCTAAATCCACGGCACGTACTGCCACGTCAGCCACGGATAACTTACTTGGATCACGCACTAACGCTGTCACTTGATGTCCACGACTCTGTGCTTCTTTTAAAATTGCACCACCGATCCAACCCGTTGCACCTAAAATTGCGATTTTCATTTCATTGTCTCACTCAGATGATTTACATTGGATCCAGTTTACTTGCAGTTTTTCACCTAATAAACATCAATAATTGAGCATGATTGTTTCAATATAGGATACTAATGTGGATAAAATTGCCGCTATACGCAGTTTCGTCGAAGTCGCAAACTGTGGCAGCTTTACCAAAGCTGCCGAACATTTAGACCTCAGCCGCCTGCAGGTTTCCCGTCATATTCAAGAAGTGGAGCAGTGGTTGAGTTTACGCTTATTACACCGCACCACGCGCAGCGCCAGCTTGACTTTGCAGGGTGAGGAAGCGCTACAATTTTGCCAGCGGATCTTAAGTGAAGTTGCTGCCATGGAGAGTCGTGCCCACAGCCATAACAGTGAACTGGTAGGCAGTATTCGTATCGCTACGCCTATTGGCCTTGGGCAGCACAGTCTGTTTTATGTCGTTGATCGCTTTATTAAAATTCATCCTAAGGTCAACATTCAACTGGTGATGTCGGACAGTTTTGCGCAATTGGTAGATGAGAGAGTCGACGTGGCGCTACGCTATACCGAGCAACCCGATGAGAATCTCATTGCTCGGCGTTTGATGACCATAGATGCGGTACTTTGCGCGGCGCCGAGCTATCTTGATAGCGCAACGCCACTCCTCGAACCCATTGATCTGCTAGCCCACAACTGCCTCATACACTCAGCGCAACAAAACTGGCCTTTTCTAAAAGAACTGCAAGCCGAGCACGTCAAAGTTACAGGGAATCTTAAGGCTAACGATATGGGAGTGTTGGTCAGTGCGGCGCTACGTGGACATGGCATAGTGCGGTTACCCTGTGACTTGGCTAACCAATACCTTGCCAGTGGTCAGCTCAAAGAAGTCTTACCCGAATTTACGACACCAGGCCAAACCCTGTGGGCGGTATATTTGTCCCGCAGTTATCAGCAAAATCTAGTGCGCGCCTTTATCGATTTCACCGCCCTGCAATGGCAGCTCGATATCAAAAAATGGGTTCCCGCGCATTAGCATAAAAAAACGCACTTAGGCGTTAGCTTAAGTGCGTCTCGATTGATACTAATTCGGCTTGATTATAGAAAGCTTATTCGTCGAACTGCAGCATAAAATCCAATGCAGGGGCAAAGAAAGATGAACCTGTCATCGCCTTAGTAAAATGCATCAAGTGATCATGATTGCCTGCGCCATCACCAAACATCATGCTATGCAGCATCTTTTCAAAATGTTCTGGCGTGCGGCAGTTAGAGATAAACATTAATCCCTGCTCCTTCAGCGAACCATAGGGCATACTCTGACGCAGGATCTCCATTGACTTACCATCGGCATCTTTAAGATTAACGCGCTTGATATGGCTGGTCAGTGGCTTATCTTCAGATTCATACTCGATATTATCTTGCTTAGTTCGACCGATTATATCCTCTTGTTTTTTAACTGGTAATCTATGCCACTTACTCAAGTTATGGGCATATTTTTGCACATGAATATAGCTGCCACCCTTAAACTCAGGATCCTCATCACCCACAAGTGCCACTTCCTGGCGGTGGCGCCCCTTAGGGTTTTCGGTGCCATCGACAAAGCCGGTTAAATCACGGCTATCCATAAATCTAAAGCCACGCTCTTCTTCAACTAACTCCACTAAGTCTTCAAACATTTGGCTGATTTCATTAGCCACTAAATGCAGAATGTCGTAACGATCACTGCGAATATGCACGAATAAATCATATTCAATTGCAGGCGCTTCACGACTGCCCACTTGCATCGCAGGGAAAGGTTTAAGCAGTTCAGGGCGAGCAGTAGGATAGAGGCTATCCCAATAATTAGCACCAATACCAACAAAACCATTGAATGCACTGTCGGAATATTGATCTGTCAGCTCATAAATATACTGCGCAACGTTGGCAAGACAGGGACGTAATTGCGACTCGACATTGTCATTGGCATTAAACATCAAATAGACACTGTGTAAGTTCCCCTCTGCACACACACCCAACTGTTCACGCGGCATATTTTGAATATCCATTTGGTTATCACCCTTTTTCTAAATTCATTTTCGGCAATATTATCCGCAACTTTACCTAAAAATGACATTAACTAACGCACAGTTTGCTCTGATCTGTTTATGATAATGCCAATAGCGGAGCATTATCCCACCCCAGACCCTTAAACATAAAAATTGACGAGACCATTAAAGTCTCGCCAATCAGTTAAATCGAATCAATGACGTCAGGTTCACTCAGTGTTGAGTTTACCTTAGCATTTATCTTAGTGTTAATAGCCTGCGGCGTGACCATCCTTGCGACTCTCAGAAGCCGCACGATATACGCCGGTTTCGGCATTAAATCCAATGGCTTGATAGCCACCAAACTCCCCAAGTCCATCACGCAGTACATGGCCTTTCTTAATCAACTCACGACGGGTTTCTACCGGAAAACCTGATTCCAAACTGACGTAGCCGCCATCCTTCATCACTTCGCCTGTGGGCTCGGTTGACCCCATATGCAAAATTCTGGGGGCATCGCCCGCTTCTTGCAAGTTCATTTTAAAATCAATCAGATTCATTACAATCTGCGCGTGCATTTGTGGCTGAGTCGCGCCGCCCATCACCCCAAAGCTCAGCCAAGGTTTACCGTCTTTGGTCACAAAAGCCGGAATAATGGTATGGAATGGACGCTTGCCCGGTGCGTAGGTATTAAAACGCCCTTCCGTTAAATCAAACATTTGCCCGCGGTCTTGCAGCACAAAGCCGAGATCCGGTGGTGTCATCCCTGACCCCATACCACGGTAATTACTCTGAATGAGTGACACCATGTTGCCATCTTTGTCAGCGGTAGTCAGGTACACAGTATCGCCATGTTGCAACGCTGGATTACCCGCATCGACACTCTTGGCGGTTTTTGTAGGGTCAATCAACTTAGCGCGATCATAGTTATATTTCTGTGAGATAAGCTCGGTAACGGGCACTTTATTAAAGGCCATGTCGGCATAAAACTTAGCTCTGTCGGCAAAGGCGAGTTTCTTTGCTTCGACAAATAAATGCACATATTCAGGACTATTAAAGCCCATGGCAGCCACATTAAAGGGCTCCATGGTTTTTAAGATTTGTAGCGCCGCAATGCCTTGACCATTAGGTGGCAGTTCCCACACATCGTAACCACGGTAGTTCACCGAAACGGGATCTATCCAGTCGCTAGTATGGCTGGCTAAGTCATCATAACTTAAATAACCACCTTGGGATTTCATGTACTTATCAATACTTTTGGCAATATCACCTTTATAGAAAGCATCGCGGCCGCCCTTGGCAATTTTCTCATAGGTGTTAGCAAGCGCGAGATTTTTAAAGATTTCCCCTACGGTAGGCATCTTACCATTAGGCATATAGGTTTCTTTAAAACCGGGGAATTTAGCCAGTTTTTTACCACTGCCATCAAGGTAATAGGCAATCAACTCTGACACTGGGAAACCATCACGGGCGTAATGAATTGCAGGCGCGAGGTTATCAGCCATAGCTAATTTACCAAACTTATTATGCAGCTCATACCAACCGTCCACAGTGCCCGGTACAGAAACCGGCAAAGGTCCAAGCGGCGGTAAATAGTCTAATCCGAGGGATTTAAGCTTTTCAAAACTTAAGGATTTGGGACTGCGCCCCGATGCATTTAGACCATAGAGGCGTTTATCTTTTGCGCTCCAAACGATAGCAAATAAGTCCCCGCCGACACCCGAGCCCGTTGGCTCGACTAATCCTAACATAGCGTTAGCGGCAATCGCTGCATCGACCGCACTGCCGCCCTGCTTGAGTATATCAATAGCGACTTGCGTGGCTAAAGGCTGACTGGTCGCCGCCATCCCTTGGGTTGCATACACTTCTGATCGCGTTGCGAAGGCTTTACCTGTGATCCTATCCATGGCCATCACTCCTGAAGACGATATTGCCGTTGCTACAATAACGAGGGTGCAAATTGAATTTATTGTTTTTATCATAATTCCTCCAAAACCGGAGGATAAAAGTAGCAAGGATGGTCTAAAATATCACCAACCAATACCGTATAGACCCAAGTTAAACGTAAGCAAAAATGTCGTACTTTAGTTGGCTATGCTATATCAGCATTGAATAAATACTCATCGCTTAGATTGGGTCCCCACAGTTTGAATATGCTGAAGATTCAAACAGCACAAGCGAATGCGGCTCAGTCGTTACCCCAACCTTTTGACCGATACTTAGCTGCATCATTTGGCTACGCACCTCCACATAATAAGCATGGGAAGCGGCCTCAATTTTGACCCAATAATGACAAAAGGCGCCTAAGAAACGTCGCTCAGTGATAGTACCAACGCCCTGTTCATCGGCGCTGAGCGTCAATTGCTGTGGTCGCAAGAATACTGTTCCGCTGAACTCGCTCGGCAAATTTAATGGCGTGAGGCTCGTTAAATGACCTATGGGAGTGACAACACTGTGCCCATCAAACACTGCTGCAGGTAAGTAATTACCGCTACCTAAAAAGTCCGCCACATAGCGGCTGTTTGGGGCGGCATATAAAGCTTCGGCACTACCATGCTGCACTATGATGCCTTGATTAAAGATGGCTAAAGTATCTGCAAATACAAAGGCTTCATCCTTGCTATGAGTAACAAACACCGCGCTGACATTACGCTGTTTTAAGATGCTGCGAATTTCCGCCATCATCTCGTAACGCACTTGGGCATCAATATTAGAAAAAGGCTCATCGAGCAGCAATAATTGCGGCTCATAGGCAAGTGCCCGCGCAATCGAAACTCGCTGCTGCTGACCGCCAGATAATTCATGGGGATAACGCTGTGCCAACCCTTCAAGTTTGACCAAGGCTAGCATTTCATCCAAACGTGCCTGACGTTCTGCGCCCGACAATCTAGCCACCCCAAAGAGGATATTTTCCGCCACAGTCAAATGAGGGAAAAGCGCATAGTCTTGAAAAATCATGCCGATGCCGCGCTGCTCACTAGGTACAAACTGGCTATTGCCACTCACTATGCGGCCATTAATCTGGATTTCACCTTGGCTTATGGCCTGTAATCCAGCAACCGCACGTAATAAGGTCGTCTTGCCACAACCGCTTGGGCCTAACAACGCCAGGATTTCCCCTTGGGCGAGCGTTAAACTCAAACCTTTAAGTACTTGCTGGCCCTGATAATCGCTATGAATTTGCTTAAGCTTGAGCGTACTTGTCATCAGCTGTGATGCTCCAATGAACGGTTTAAATAAATAAGCGGCACTAAACCCACTAGTACAATCACAATAGCAGCTAATGCGCCGTGCTCGAGTTTTTCATCGGACGCAAACTGGAATACATAAGTTGCAAGATTCTCAAAGCCGATAGGCCGCAGCAATAACGCAGCGGGCAGTTCCTTCATGCTTTCGATAAACACCAATAAAGCGCCCGCAAACAATCCCTTAGCAAGTAAAGGCAAATGCACCCGCCGCAAAAGTTGCCGAGGAGTTTGCCCCATGGTCAGGCTCACCATGTCTAGCGATGGCGAGATGCGTTTATAACTGCTTTCAACACTGCCAATCGCAATTGCCACGAAACGTACACAAAAAGCAAAAATCAATGCAATCACACTGCCTGTAAGGATAAGACCAGGACCTGCTATGCCGACAAGATCCGCCAGATCGTTAATCGCAAAATCTAGCATAGTTAAAGGCACTAATACCCCAATAGCCAGCACAGTGCCTGGTAAGGCGTAGCCCGTCGAAGCTAACCGTGAGGGCAAAGCATCACTCTGTCTTGGGCTTATCCGGCGAACGAACATAAGCAGTAAGGCGATTAAGCAACAGAGTAAACTGGTGATCAGCGCAAGACTGAGGCTGTTAAGACTCAATTGCCAAAAACTCTTATCCCAGCTTTGTTCAAAGTAACCAATCGCATAGGATAATAAAATCCCGAAAGGTAACAGAAAGGCTAATAGCAATAGCATGCCGCAAAAGCTCAGTGCGACCAAGGTTTGAGTCATCGAGAGTCGATACAAGTCAGTGACTTGTATACGTGATTGTTTTTGGAATAACTGCTGTTTACGACGGGCAAAACGCTCAAATCCAATCAGGCTAAACACTACCAGCAAGATAATCGCCGATAACTTAGCGGCGGCGGTCAAATTGCCATAACCCAACCAAGTGTCGTACACGGCTGTCGTTAAGGTAGGCACGGCAAAATAGTTAACCGTTGCAAAATCAGCGGCCGTCTCCATCGCCACTAAAGCCACCCCAACGGCGAGCGCAGGCCTTGCCATAGGCAAAGATAAACGCCAAAAACTTTGCCACGGTGAACAGCCCATAATGCGCGAAGCATGCGCCAAACTTAAGGATTGCTCCATAAAAGCGGTACGTGCCAAGAGATAAATATAGGGAAACAATACCAGCGACAACATACACGCCGCACCGCCTAAGGTACGAATATCGGGGAAGAAATAATCCTGCGGTGAGTCCCAGCCAAATATCGAACGAAGACCGCGCTGCACTGGCCCCGCATAATCGAGTAAATCGGTATAGACGTAGGCAACAATATACGCAGGCATAGCAAGGGGCAATAATAGCGCCCATTGCAAATATCGCCTGCCGACAAAGTCACAACGAGCCATCAACCAAGCGCAGGGTAACGCAAGTAATAACGCCCCCAGACTCACCCAGAAAATCAGCAATAAACTATTAATGATATATGTCGGCAGAACCGTTGCCATCAAGTGCCCAAACACGGCTTCGTCAGGCTGAAAAGCTTGAAATATCAACGCAAATAGTGGCAATACCAGCAAGGCGGCCACGGCATAACCAGCAAGCGACCAGCTTCTGGCTAATCCTAAAATCATGTCAATCCTTAAAACGTCACAGCGCCAATCACTGGCGCTGATAACCTAAATCTGCATTTTGTCGCTAGCACTGGAGCTAGAGATCAAACTGCACTTCATCTAATAGCTTAACCGCCGCTTGGTGATATTCTGCCAACTTAAAAATGGGCAATTGATCTGACTTAAACTTACCCCATGAAGCCACTAAAGATGAAGGTGCCACATCGGCTTTCACTGGATATTCCATATTCACATCGGCATAAGCCTTCTGAGCCACATCGGCGGATAAGAACTCCATCAATTTAATCGCATTGGCTTTATTAGGCGCATGGCGAGTTAATACCATGCCAGACACATTCACATGGGCACCGCGGTCAGCTTGGTTCGGGAAGTTGAGCGTCACAGCTTCGGCGATCGCCTTTTGCTCAGGATCCTGCAACATATTGCCGTAATAGTAGCTATTACCAATGGCGATCTCACACACACCTTCTTTTACTGCGGCAATTTGCCCCCTGTCGTTCCCCTGAGGTTTGCGGGCTAAATTAGTTTTCACGCCTTGTAACCAAGTTTTTGCCTCAGCTTCACCGTGATGAGCAATCATAGATGCGACTAACGCTATGTTGTATGGATGCTTACCACTGCGAGTACAAATCTTTCCTTTATATTTGGGATCGGCTAATTCTTCATAGGTCAATTGCTGCTGGCCTAAACGATCCTTGGCTGTATAGAGATTTCGCACCCGCATAGTCAGGGCATACCACTGGCCGTCGGGATCGCGATACTGCGCAGGAATATTACTCTCTAGCAGGGGATTTTTGACTGGAGAGGTTAGATCTTTATCCACTAATTCAACTAAACGTGAAAAATCAGACGTCAGCACAAGATCCGCAGGGGATAAACGGCCTTCACGGACGAGACGCTCGGCAATACCGTCTTTAGCAAATACCAAATTCACACCTATGCCAGTTTCTTCGGTGAAACGCGTCAGTATAGGCTCCACCAAGAAAGCTTGACGATAAGAATAAACGGTTAATTTATCATCTGCATTCGCTGAATGCCCAACCGACATTAACCCAAAAACAGCCGCGCAAGTTACCCATTTCATTACCGAATTCTCCCCAAAGTGATGACGTGTTCAGTAAAATTTGAACACTAACGCATTAATGATAATGCTTATCAGTTTCGCAAGAGTAATAGATACAGAACTTGAGAGCAAGCAGCTAATTAACTTCATGTTTTTAATGGTATTAATCTGAAAATTTGAGATTATCTCAAATCAAACTAAACTGAACCTTAATTTGATAAAAATGCTTTCAGGAGGCGTTATGTTAACTGTTTTGCTGCTAGGCGTAGCCGCAATTGCGCTATTTGGCTTATTCAAACTCAATAGTCGTCCCAAAAGACATAAACACTCTTCTCAAGCTGCTGATCCCAGCATTAATAAGACTCACAGTTTTCACAGTGTGAGCATAGTGAATAACGGCAGTTGCTGTGAGCAGATTGAAGCGCTTTCTGGAAAACGATTTTTATCAAAAGATGCGCCCGAAATTCCGATGGAAGAATGCACTATGGCAAACTGCCAATGCCGCTATCAACACCATGAAGACAGGCGCCAACTAGGCAATGATCGCAGAGTAGAATATGGGGTTACTCGTGAGTTATTCGGCGCTTTTGGTGAACAAAATCGCCGTGATAGGCCAAAAGGAAGACGCGCAACCGACGGTTGAGCATCCTCTGCGGATTATTGGGGACGAGTTTGAATAAATGCAGGTAAATCACGCATTTCACTGAACCAAAGTGCTGTCGCAGGTGCAACCTTACGCCAATCTAGCTCTGGATGTCTAAAATCCACATAATCGAGTAAGCAAATCAAGGCTAATTGCGGTGCTTGAATCGTGGTTTGGGTGATCACAGTTTGAAGCTCAATCTGCATAAGGCCGCGCAGCAGTGCTTGTTCAAAACGTGCAGTCCAAAATATTGACCTCACGCCTTCTTCTTCACGCATTTGCTCTTGGCGTAATTTCACCGCGCTATCGATTAAGCCTTTGACTAAAGAATACTGACACTCCAGCACCCAGTTATTATTTGAGATCCCAAACATCTTACGATCGCCAAGCTCTGTATCTAGGTAACGCATGATCACTTCACTATCGAATAGTGCAACACCATCGTTGGTAATAAGACACGGGATCTGTCCTAACGGGTTAGCATCGAGTAATTCTGCGCTGTTTTCAAAGGGATTAACTAACTGCTCTTCAATATTGTTAATCCCTAGATACTGGATTAAGGCTCTTACACAACGGGCATAGGGCGAAGCTTGAGAACTTAACAACTTCATCAAAAATTTCCTTTTGTTTGCATTAAACGCTATGGCTTTTTAGGGGCAAGAACGGCAACAAGTTTACTCTCGCCTTCTATGTAAAATTGAGATTACCAGTATTTTTCAACGGTAATTTGCCCAGGAGCACGGCGTAAATTCTTCACTAACCCTTTATCGAGTAAAGGGGCTTGCGCACCATTAATCATACCCGGATTGCCGCAGATCATAACTTGAGAGTCAGCTGCGTTTAAGGTTAATCCTGCCTTTTTTTCGATTTCACCCGAGACTATCCCCTCGGGAATGCGACACTGCAAAGCATCGGCAAAGGGTTTACGGGTCACACTCAAGACTAATGTAAATTGTTCAGGGTATTTGCGTTCTAAATTACGCAGCTTATCAAGATATGCCAAATCCTGTGCTTCGCGCACGCCATACACAAGCACGACTTTTTCAAAACGCTCCCAAGGTTCATCGGTGTCGAGCATAGACAAAAATGGCCCTACTGCTGTTCCTGTGGCTAAAAACCACAAATGCTTCCCTTGGAGTTCACCCTTAGGAATTTCAGCTAAGGTCATAAAACCGGTCGCGGTTGAGGTAATTTCAATTTCATCGCCTATTGCAAGGTTGTGTAATTGAGGCGATAACAGGCCATCCTCTACTGCAACGGCGAGCACCTCGGCATAGGGTTTATCGGGAGAATTTACTAAGGAGTAGGCTCTAGCCACACGCTTATCATCTTGCATTTGACTTAACTTGATAAACTGACCAGGAATAAATGGAGCTAACTCGGCAGCAATGCGCAATGAGAATAACTTATCACTCCAATCAATACGTTCTATCACTTGTCCCCTAATCCACATAACTTGCCCTCAAGCGAAACGTTAAATAGGCTTCCAGCATAGACTTTTTTCTGCACAACAAAAACCCCTTATATAAGGGGCTTATGACTATAACGCTGAATATAGAACTGAAAATACTGAGGTATTAACTCGGACTCGATACTGTCTCATCAGTCTTCTTGTTAAAGCTATCTCTAAAGGCTTGCAGCCCCTCTTGCACTAAGCTGTAGGTTTTATCGACACCATCGGCAATATCACCCTGCAATACTTTAAGGCCGGACAGAATATCTTTAGCCTCTTTAAAGCCATTGTCAATGGCACCGCCAATAATCCCCATAAAGCTATCGAGTTGATCACTTAGACTCATACCCGAATTTTGTTGTTGGTGAATGCTAAAAAACTGCGTCGCAAAACTCACGATACGATCTGCAGTCGCTTCTGGAGAAGTATCTACGCCATTATCATAAGCCGTCTGAATCGCGTTCTCGCCCATAGTGGGCGCTAACTCTTTATTAATCGACTCTATCGCTGCGCGATAAAGCAAGGCCATAGACTGATCGCCTGACTTGATATTCACATCTTGCTGTGCCGATAAAATCGCTTGATTCATCAGCTGCTTGCTCGTTTGCTGCGCAGTTTGCTTCGAGGTTACTTCTGTGGCTTTCGCGTCCTTCGAATCACTCACTTCGGTGCCCTTAGACGCCGCGTTTTCAGCATATTTTTTCTGTGGCAAAGGGGTACTTTGCACTTGAGGGGGTTTATTGATTTCCATGATGACTATCCATTCAATTCGGGTCGACTTAATTATCGACCAAAATTTAACCAGCTTTAGTAATTTTTAGAATTGAAGTACCATCTGACCACAAGGCCATGATAAGGCCCACATAAATTAAGTGGGTTCATTCTTTAATAAGGTGCATAAAGCGCCAACCCACCGCAATGCAGATCATTACTATCGCTGAGCTTAGACATAAGCCAATAGAAAAGGATGTTACACCATGGCAGCAGGCCGCAGTTTGAGTCATTTCCGCTTTCACGGGTTTACACTAATCCTTAAGCACTATTTTAAGCATAATCTGGGTATCAATATAAAACGCTTTAGCCTGCTAACAAGCCTCGTCATATTCACTTGCCTCGGCTTTGCTCCCATTAGCCAAGCTCATGCTGAAAGTAGACTAATTATTTTAGTCAGACATGCCGAGAAAGCCGACACGCCAGCCAATAACCCGCAGTTATCACCCAAGGGAGAAATACGCGCAGCATCACTGATCACTGCCTTGAGCCGCACGCCGCTGTCGCAACTTATTGCGACTCAATACCTAAGAACCCAGCAAACACTCGCGCCCATCGCCGAGGATCGCCATTTACCTGTGACGATAGTAGAAGCTGCCAAACCTATCGAAGGACATATCCAACACATTGTTGAACAAGTGCATGCTGTAAAGGGCAATACACTCATCGTTGGGCATTCAAATACTGTCCCACAGATCATTAAAGCCCTTGGTGGACCTGAGATCCAAGCGATCAGTGAAGATGACTATAGCCAGCTGTTTTTACTCTCTCTTAATGATGACCAACCTGCGAGCTTGATCGCCACCCGTTACGGACAAGAATAAGGATAAATAACATGAGTGAACTCAATTGGTTTATGTGGGGACTCGATCTATTTTCAGGGCTGTTTTTGATTGTAATAGGACTCGCAGTACTCGCGGTTATTTACATGTATATCGCAGATAAAATGCAGACCAAACAAGCGGTAAGACATAACTATCCCGTGATTGGTCGCTTTCGATATTTGTTTGAAAAACAAGGTGAGTTTTTCAGACAATACTTTTTCGCCCAAGACAGAGAAGAACTGCCCTTCAACCGTGCTGAACGCAGCTGGGTGTACCGCGCCGCTAAAAATGTCGATAGAACTATCGCCTTTGGTTCGACTCGCCCCTTGGATACTGCCGGTACTGTTATGTTTATGAATACCGCCTTCCCAACCCAAGATGAAGAGATCACACCCATTCATCCACTGACAATTGGCACCAATTGCCGCCAACCCTATACGACTCAAGCCATTTGTCATATTTCAGCCATGAGCTTTGGGGCTCTATCGCGCCCAGCAATTACCGCCCTTTCCCACGGTGCAGCGCAGGCGGGTTGCTGGCTTAACACAGGTGAAGGCGGCTTGAGCCCTTATCATCTAAAAGGTGGCTGCGATATCGTCTTTCAAATTGGAACGGCCAAATACGGTGTACGTAATGAGCACGGACATTTAGACGATGAAAAGCTCAAGTCGATAGCCATTCATCCCGAAGTCAAAATGTTTGAAATTAAAATGAGTCAAGGAGCTAAACCGGGCAAAGGCGGCATTTTACCAGGGATCAAAGTCACAGCTGAAATTGCCCATATTCGCGGTATTCCTCAGGGTTATGACTCTATTAGCCCTAATGGTCATATTGAATTCAAATCCGTGAACGATATTTTGGATATGGTTGAACGAGTACGTGAAGTTACCGGTAAACCAACGGGCATTAAGGCCGTACTCGGTGACGTGCAGTGGCTCGAAGATTTATGTGATGAAATTGAACGTCGTGGCGAAGACTCTGCCCCCGACTTCTTTACCTTAGACAGTGCCGATGGCGGCACAGGCGCTGCACCACAACCTTTAATGGATTATGTCGGATTACCACTGAAGGAAAGCTTACCTATCCTAGTTAATGTCTTGATCCAACGAGGCTTGCGTAAACGCATCAAAGTCATCGCTTCGGGTAAACTTATTGTGCCATCAAGAGTCGCTTGGGCTTTGGCATTAGGTGCCGACTTCATCGCATCGGCCCGTGGCAATATGTTCGCCCTCGGTTGTATTCAAGCCTTACAGTGCAATAGAGATACCTGCCCAACGGGCATCACAACGCACAATCCCAAGCTACAACAAGGACTCGATCCTAGGGATAAATCGGCTCGTGTTGCTAGCTATAATCATAATTTACACCATGACTTAGCCTTAATTGCGCACTCTTGCGGAGTGACAGAACCAAGACAACTCAAACCCTCACATGTCCGAATTGTGCTCGATAGCGGTTTATCCATTTCACTCGATAAATACTATGCACATATGGATAAGTAGCCGCGAACCCTCGCGGTTAATGGCGAATACAACTGTAGTGGTCAAGTAAAATTGGCCACGATTTTAGAGTCATTCCAATATAAACGTTCTGACTCATTTGGCGTTAACCCACCATTATATTGATGGGGTCTGGTCTCACTGTAATATCCAGTGATGTAATTTGTGATCTCTTTATCTGCTTCTGTAAAATTCCCATAACCACTGGCGGGGATCCACTCAGATTTCAAACTTCTAAAGAAACGCTCCATTGGTGCGTTATCCCAACAATTCCCGCCCGCGACG